>JARFQI010000160.1 GCA_029287855.1 Arenicellales bacterium
TGCTTTCCCTTGATGATTCTTTGAAGAATGCATCGCGGCAGCGATGGCAATAACGAAACAACAGGCTGGTTGCGCCCCATGCGGTGAAAATTAGTGCGATGACTACACCAAAACCCGAGCGGAATGCAGCCAGGCAGAGAATCGCATTGACAAAGAAAAAATAAGGCATCATCTTGTACAATACCTTGCAGTATGTGCACTGGTTTTTCTCGTGTCGATTCGATGACGGATGAATTGGTTTACCGGAAAAGAAAAGATACTTTATGTTTTCCACAGTGTGGTCCTTTTGAGAATGAAAACCGGCAATGTATGTCGGTGACATTTAACAGGTTAAAAAAAATCACTCTCGGATCGACGTCATTCCCTGGCAATCGAATACAAAATACCGGAGCAGGAATATTTTTAATTACACGCAATAACTTAAGCTAAATAATATGGCAAAAGTTTTTGTGCAGTGCGATTATGGAGTACCGGTATGTTGATAACTTTGATAATTGTCAAAGATTTAGCTGATTTTTAAAAAGTATTTATGGCGCTATGACAGACCTGTGTTTAATCACAAATACTTGTGAGTTATATGACACACTTTAGATCGTATTCAACTATTCAAATATATAACTGAATAACGATCTACGATTATTCAGCACTTAGATGCAGGCATTGCTAGTAGTGTACTAATCAGCAGAATTTGTTAATCAGGAAAACGATCCTCGACGACAAACCGTTGCAGTGTCCTCCAGTATTCAGCCTGGAATAATCCCGGATGAAGCTGCTCCAGTAACTGGCGCTGCGCGGGATCAGCTATAAGAAAACCAGCAAACTCTTCAGGAAAGATATCGTTTGGCGCTACCGAGTACCAGGGTTCTGCAGCGAATTCGTCTTCCGGATAGCGCGGTGGCGGAATCTCGCGAAAGTTGCAATCACCCATCAGTTCAATCTCATCATAATCGTAGAAAATTACACGACCGTATCGAGTGATACCAAAGTTTTTCGGTAGCAGGTCTCCAGGGAAAATGCCGGCTGCAGAGATATCAAAAATTGCATCTCCATACTCCTTCAGAGCATTCCTGACACCTGCTTCATCGGCACGCTCAAGGTAGAGGTTTAGCGGATCCAGACGGCGCTCAATAAACAGGTGCTTGATAATTAGACGGTCACCCTCAATCGAGATCTGTGAGGCCGCCTGGGTCATCAGTTCATTGAGAAAGTCTTCTGTGAAGCGATTCAGTGGGAAGGCCGTATGCGAGAACTCCCAGGCATCTGACATGCGTCCAACACGATCATGCTGTTTGACCAGGTGGTAGCTGTCAATGACCCGCTGCCGGGTAGTATCTTTGGGCGGGCGGAAATGGTCGCGGATGACTTTAAATACATACGGGTAGGAAGGCAGTGTGAACACCAGCATGACCATGCCTTCGCTGCCCGGTGCCGCATCAATCGGATCTGATGAACGCTGCAGATGATCGAGGAAATCACGATAGAACTCTGCTTTACCCTGTTTATGAAAACCGATCTGTGTATAAAGATCGGCAGCGGTCTTCTCCTGCAGGAAACCAAGCAGGAAACTGATCACAGCTGATGGCACCTCAGTATCCACCAGGAAGTAGGCCCTTGCCGAAGTAAAAAGGCTGGCTACTTCATTGCGTTCACTGATCAGGTTCTCTACGTAAGCTGTACCATCTTCGCTGCGGCGTATTCGTAATATAAAGGGATAGCGATCCGGGCCGTTGATTACCCTGCCGACCAGGTATGCTGAACGACTGCGATAGAATGTCGGACGCAGCATCTGTATCTGAAAATGCTGTGCAAGTCTTCGCGGCAGGTTTGTATGGCGTCGCATATCTGCCGTGATATTACGCACATCCTGTCTCAGGTCGCCAAATGCTAATCCAAGGTTCGACTCTTCCAGCAGGCGCGTCAGAACTGACCGCCAGCCTTCACGTATTGGATAGTAGCAATGATAGACCGGGTCATCACTGTCAAGCCGTTCGGTCGACACCGATGGGCGGACGAAGATGAAATCATTGTAATAAAAATGGCGTTCAAACAGGCCGACAAAAACCGAATTATAGAAGGTCTCTGCTAACTCCGGTTGACGATGGCGGTAAAGCAGCCCCATATAATGAAACTTGATCTCCTGCCACAGTTCCGGGTCGAAAGTCTCAGTGTCGGGGCGTTTCCGCAGTTCGGCAATGGTCTCACGAGTGCGGGCATCGTACAGGCTGATGCGACGGATGGCAGCACGACGGCTATCCATCCATTTGCCTGTAATGAAGTTATCGTGAGCCTCGCGTGTCGTCGCCAGGAAAATATCAAAGTGTTTGTTGAAGCCGCGTAAAATAGTCCGCGCAATCTCGCCCACCATCGGGTGCCCTGATTTTTCAGTCTGCCCCGGAAGGGAAGATGAAACCTGATGGGCAAGATCGTTGGTCATGCCTTTACCCGTCTGCGGTTTATGCTTCGTCAAACTGCTCCTCTTCAGTCGAGCCGGTCAGTGCAGTTACAGAAGATGCTCCACCCTGAATTGTGGTCGTTACATCATCAAAATAACCGGCACCCACTTCCTGCTGGTGTGAGACGAAGGTATAACCCTTGTCGCGCGCTTCAAATTCCGGCTGCTGAACTTTTTCAACATAATGTTTCATACCTTCACCACGAGCATAGTCATATGCAAGATCAAACATGTTGTACCACATGTTATGGATACCGGCCAATGTGATGAACTGGTATTTATAACCCATCGCAGCAATCTCGTCCTGGAAGCTGGCGATTGTGCTGTCATCAAGATTCTTTTTCCAGTTGAAAGATGGAGAACAGTTGTAGGCCAGCAACTTGCCTGGATTCTCAGCCAGTACAGCCTGCGCGAATTCTCGAGCAAAACCAAGATCCGGAGCACCCGTTTCACACCATACCAGGTCGGCATATGGAGCATAGGAAACCCCACGGGAAATTGCCTGCTCGAGACCGTTCTTAACACAGTAGAAGCCTTCTGCCGTGCGTTCGCCAGTCAAAAATGGCTTGTCGTTTGGGTCAACATCCGAGGTCAACAGCGTTGCCGCTTCGGAGTCAGTGCGAGCCAGCAGCAGCGTCGGCACGCCGCAGACATCTGCTGCCAGTCGAGCAGAAATCAGTTTCTGTACTGCTTCCTGGGTCGGCACCAGCACCTTGCCGCCCATATGTCCGCATTTTTTCACCGCCGCCAGCTGATCCTCGTAGTGGACACCAGCAGCACCGGCAGCAATCATGTTCTTCATCAACTCGAAGGCATTTAGTACGCCACCGAAGCCTGCTTCTGCGTCAGCGACGATCGGTAGAAAATAGTCAATAAAACCTTCCATACCAGGCTCGATGTCACGCGACCATTGAATTTCATCGGCGCGCTTGAAAGCGTTATTGATACGTCTCACCATGGTCGGAACAGAGTCATAGGCATAGAGTGACTGGTCGGGATACATCGTCTCAGATGTATTACCGTCAGCAGCCACCTGCCAGCCCGACAGGTAAATGGCTTCGATACCTGCCTTTGCCTGTTGCATCGCCTGACCACCCGTTATTGCACCCATGCAGTTTACGTATCCTTTTTTTGCATCACCATGCACCAGCTTCCAGAGTTTTTCAGCACCATTGCGGGCATAAGTGTACTCCGGCTGCACAGACCCGCGCAGACGAACAACGTCAGCTGCAGTGTATCCGCGTTTAACACCTTTCCAGCGCGAATTTTCTGCCCAGTCCTGCTCCAGTTCTTGAATTTGTTGTTCACGTGTTTTCATCTGTTCATCCTCATTGTGGCTATTTAATAAGTAAGTTTTTGTTATGTCTTCATATTAAGCTCTTACAACATTACCTGATATGAGATGGTGCTATGTGGAATAATTGTCTCCTGATATTGGGTTGGAATGTTGTAACAACATATTCAGGGAGTTCGTGGAATGGCTTTTGCGGTGACGACGATACCGTCTTCATCTGCGTAGAGATGTTGACCTGGGTAAAAACTAATACCAGCGAAATGTACAGCGACATCACGTTCACCAACACCGCGTTTGACTGATTTTCGTGGATGTGTCGCCAACGCCTTGACACCAATATCGATGGTGGCAATCTGCGCGGAATCTCTGATACACCCATTAACAACCACGGCGGCCCAGTCGTTCTCTTCTGCAAGAGTGGCTAGCATGTCGCCGAGCAGCGCGCAGCGCATTGAAGCACCGCCATCGACAACCAGGACACGGCCATTACCGGGTTCTTCCAACGCCTGGCGCACCAGGGAGTTGTCTTCGTGGCACTTGACCGTTGAGATAGGGCCATTAAAAATGGCCCGGCCGCCGAAATCCCTGAAAACAGGGTCGGCGACGCGTGCATCATCACCCAGATCATCACTGATATCAGTAGTAAGCAGAATCATGGCTGGCCTCCTTCAGGGAGATGGGCCAGGATCAGAATGATCCTGGTCCACCATTTCCCAAAAATCTGTAGGTTTTCAGACCTACATACTATCAAGTGTTGTTGCGGGTGATCACACTTCAGGACATATATAACCCACCATTTACCGGCAGATTGGCACCTGTGATGTAACCACTCTCATCAGCGACCAGAAATGTGACTGCATCGGCAATCTCGTCCGTGGAGCCCATGCGACCCATCGGGATTCCGGAAATAATCGCATTACGGACATCTTCTCGAATTGCCTCGGTCATCGCAGTGGATACATAACCCGGTGATACCGTATTAACTGTCACACCTTTCGCAGCACCTTCCTGGGCCAGAGCCATAGTGAAGCCGTGCATCCCGGCCTTGGCTGCGGAGTAGTTGGCCTGACCGAACTGTCCACGCTGACCATTTACTGAGGAAATATTAACCACACGGCCAAATCCTTTTTCCAGCATGGCATCCCATAGCGGCTGCGTCACATTGTAAACACTGTTGAGGTTTACATTAATGACGTCATACCAGTGCTCATCTTCCATGCGCTTGAAGGTTTTATCACGCGTAATGCCGGCGCAGTTGACTAACACGTCGATGGATCCGCGCTCTGCCAGCAACTGTACCAGTGTGGTGCGGCATGCGTCTGCAGATGACACATCCAGCGCCATTGTTTCTACATTGAAACCATCGGCAGTCATTTCCGCTTTCCAGGCTTCAGCCAGTTCCGTTTCAGCAGGATGATGGACAGCAACTACATGATAGCCTTTTAG
Source organism: Arenicellales bacterium (assembly GCA_029287855.1). Lineage (GTDB taxonomy): Bacteria > Pseudomonadota > Gammaproteobacteria > BMS3Bbin11 > BMS3Bbin11 > BMS3Bbin11. The sequence continues at coordinate 5,193 of JARFQI010000160.1, forward strand.
GGCCAGATGACGACAGACGGCGCTACCGATACCTCCGGTACCGCCGGTGACCAGCGCAGTTCTTGCGCCCATATCTGTTGTGTCCGTCATGCTTAGGCAGCTTTCTTCGTCTTAGCCGGTGTTACCTGCTCCAGCTGGCTTTTCGCTTTTGCAGCACCTGCTTCAACCCAGGCCTGGTATTCTTCACGTGTCTTGTTAAGAATGTTCATTACCTGCTGGTTGCCTTCTACCAGTTGCTCACTCAGTTCACGGGCCAGATCAGCCTGCTTACTGAAAAATTCGTCAACACGCTTGGTGTCTTTTCCGATTTCCGCCGTCTTTGCAGTGGTTTCGAAGCAGCGCTTCATCACTTCCATCTGCTTGTTTACCAGCTGGTCCCAGCTGTTCAGGTTAATTTCAGCAAGCTTGCGCAGGCTGGTGTAGTTTTCATTTGCAGTTTTTGAAACCATATCGATTGTGTCATCAAAGTTCATTTTAAATCTCCTGTTGTTGTGCATTGCAGCAATTGTTGCAGTGCACAATATGCAAACTCTGCACTGATGTCAAGCATTATTTTTGTGCATCGCACAATTTTTTGTTTTTTTCTATAAAACACTGCATCGAATGAGCAGTGGGAAGCTAAGTTAACGCTTTATAACAGCGATAAATCAGGGCTTATCTGACTTTTTTTTTGTGCTGAACCCAGGGACCTGTGTAAAGCTCTTCTGCATGTTAGTCCACATCTCGAGGTTCTTCTTTGTCATCGTATTGAAGGCATCCACCGGATTGTTGATAAAATCTGCGCTGGCATCATTCTGCTGAGTGGCAAAGATATTAAAGCTGTCTTCCAGGTAGCGGGCAAATACTCCCTGCATTGTACCGCCGTAGAAACGAATCAGTTGCGCCAGCATATCAGCAGAAAACAGCGGTCTGCCGCCTGATTCTTCTTCGATAATAATCTGCATCAGGATCTGCCGTGTGAGGTCTTCTTTTGTAGCTGAATCCTGTACTTTGAATTTGACGCCAGACATGACCAGGTCACGTATGTCTGTAAAGGTGATGTACTTGCTTTCCGCGGTATCATACAGTCTGCGGTTAGGGTATTTTTTGATAATACGTTCTTCGGTCACACCACTACTCCATTATTTACTCAATGACGTACCAGGCTTTTTTAAAGCTCGTCAATGCATGTACTGGCCGCCATTGATTGACAGATCCGAACCGGTTATAAATGCCGCTTCATCGGAAACCAGATAGGCAATAGCCGCCGCGATTTCCTCCGGGCGTCCAAGACGACCAACCGGTATCTGGGCAATGATCTTGTCACGGATTGCCTCCGGCACGGCCATTACCATTTCGGTTGCGATGTAACCTGGAGATACCGTGTTAACGGTGATGCCCTTATTGGCAACTTCCTGTGCCAGCGCCTTGGTAAATCCATGCATGCCCGCCTTGGCTGCAGAATAATTTGTCTGCCCTATCTGTCCTTTCTGGCCATTGATGGAGGCGACATTAATGATCCTTCCATAACCTCGCTCTATCATACCATTCAAGGCAGGTCGTACGACATTGAAAACACTATCCAGGTTGGTACAGATAACATCATCCCATTGCGATTTTTCCATTTTGCGCATAGTGGTATCACGCGTGATGCCCGCATTATTGACTATCACATCGAGGCGACCAAAATCCTTTTCGACCGCTGATATCATCTGCTGGCATTGATCAAACTCAGCAACATCGGCTTTGTAGATTGCAAAATCCGCGCCCTGCTTTTTCATCTCCTGCTGCCACTTGAGTGCCTTCGCCTCGTCGCGATAGTTAGTAGCCACTCTGAAACCATCTGCTGCGAGGCGCTGGCAGATTGCACTGCCTATACCTCCACAACCACCTGTGACCAATGCCACTCGCTGTACTTGCTGCACTTCAGACATAGAGATGCCCTCCTCTCCTCGGTATATGCAGACATATCCTCAGGCCCTCTCTACTGCCATGGCGACACCCATACCGCCGCCGATACACAGGGTTGCGAGGCCTTTTTTTGAATCGCTGCGCTTTAGTTCGTGAATCAAGGATACCAGAACACGACAGCCGGATGCACCTATTGGGTGGCCAAGGGCGATGGCACCGCCATTTACGTTTACTTTATCAGTATCCCAGCCCATTTCCTGATTGACAGACATTGCCTGGGCTGCAAAGGCTTCGTTGGCCTCCACCCGGTCCAGGTCAGCAACCTGCCAGCCTGCTTTTTCCAGGCATTTGGTTGAAGCAGGTATAGGGCCCGTACCCATAATGGCTGGATCTACCCCGGCACTCGCAAACGCGACTATTGAAACCAGTGGCTGCAATCCCAGTTCCTCGGCTTTGGAGCGTTTCATGACCATTACAGCCGCAGCACCATCATTGATACCCGAGGCATTGCCTGCAGTGACAGTTCCTTCACGATCAAAGGCTGCACGCAGCTTGCCCAGACCTTCTGCCGTTGTTCCATGGCGAGGAAACTCATCCTGTTTGAAGATAATTGGATCAGCACGCCGTTGTGGAACCTCGACCGGGATGATTTCTTCATCAAACACATTATTATTCTGTGCCACCTCGGCACGACGCTGTGATTCGGCTGCAAAGGCATCCTGACCATCGCGGCTGAAGTCATATTTCTTTGCAATATTTTCTGCCGTGACGCCCATGTGGCACTGGTTGAACGCATCCCACAGACCATCCGTGATCATGGTATCCAGCATTTTCCACTCACCCATCTTGGTACCATTGCGGGAGCCCGGTAGAACATGTGCAGACAGGCTCATGTTTTCCTGGCCTCCGGCAATGACAATGTCTGCATCACCGCAGGCTACTGCCTGCATGGCGAGGTGAACCGCTTTCAGACCTGAACCACAGACCTTGTTGATGGTCATTGCAGGAACTGTTTCAGGCAGGCCTGCACCGAGTACTGCCTGGCGGGCGGGATTCTGTCCAACTCCGGCTGTCAGTACCTGGCCTAGAATCACCTCGTCGATCTGATCTGCTGCAACCCCTGTTTTCTCAAGCAACCCTTTTATGACGATTGAACCCAGCTCGGTTGCCGGGATTCCGGATAGTGAGCCACTGAAACTTCCCACTGCAGTACGGCCTGCTGCAACGATCACGACATCATCATTCATGCTAAATCTCCTTTGTATAAGTGTGGTTTCTAAATCTAGTAGACTAAAAATACAGCTTTCTGTTTTTTCTGTTTAATTTAGTATTTCGCATTCAAGCCATTAGAACAGAAATTGTTGCATTGCACAAATTTTTGTTGCATTGCACAAATTTGGGTGATAGGCTGATATATAACCAACAAAGACGAGTAGATGATCATGACCAAGAATGCATTCTGGAATGACGATTGGATGAACACCCAGCGCCAATACTGGGAACAGTGGAATAACATGCAACAACAGGCACTTGGAGTCAAGCAGCCGCCAACCAATCCATGGGAACAGTCGATGGAGCATTGGTGGAGTGCTATCCAGGGTGCTGTACCCTCAACAGGCCAGGACTTTTTCAGCAAAATGATGGACCAGGGGAAGAATTACTTCCAGATGGCAGAACAGGCCATGCAGGCAGCAAATGGGCAGGAGAATATATCTGATGCCTGGGCAAAAATGCTTCATGGACTGACTGAGAGTTTTCACCAGACACCTTCCAATGACCCGTTCAAGAAGGCCAGCGCTTTCTGGGAAATGCCTATGGACAACTGGAACAGGATGGCATCTGCGATGTCTCCAGTACCCGGCGATACCCTGCGTGGTATGCCACATGGTGACGTCAAAGAGCACCTGGATCGCCTGCTAGGTACGCCCGGTCTCGGCTATACACGTGAAAGCCAAACCCAGTATCAGAGCCTGATGCAGGCTGCCATGGATTACCAGGAAGCGATGGCTGAGTACGCCCTGTTTTTCAGCAGCATGGGAGAGAAATCAACCAAGCTGCTGCAACAGAAGATCGGTGATACCCCGGTAGAATCAGCCCGACATCTGTATGACACATGGGTAGGCTGCTGCGAAGAACTTTATGCCGAAGATGTCATAACAGAAGACTACGCAAAGCTTCATGGTCGTCTGGTTAATGCCTTGATGGTACTGAAGAGCCGCTACGGCGAAATACTCAATGAGTCTCTTAGCACTATGAACATCCCCACCCATGATGATCTTCGCACCGTACAAATACGTATGCAGGAGCAGCGTCGGGAAAATAAAAAACTGAATTCAGAAGTAGCTGCCCTGCGTCGTGAAATTATGAAAATGCAGGCCGAGAAAAAAACAACTGATGCAAAGCCGGCAGCAGCGCGGACTAAGGCTAAGAAAGTAACCAAAAAGAAAGCAGCGCCGCGCAAAAAGAAAGCAGCTGTGGCCAAGCGCTCAACAAAATGATTCCCGCAGGAGGATAAGACGTGATCAATTTTCAGATTCGACCTGACAAACTTGCCGAAGAGATGGCTGACTACAGCCGCAAACTCGGCCACGGTATAGAAAACCTTATTGATGCAGGTGAAATCGATACCGGTGTCACTGCACGAACTGCAGTCTACAAAGAAGATAAGCTGGTACTTTACCGCTATGACCGCCCGGAAGGCGTAGAGGCCAGTAATGAAGCGCCGTTGCTGATTGTCTATGCACTGGTCAACCGGCCATACATGACTGATATCCAGGAAGACCGCTCAACCATCCGTGGACTGATGGATGCCGGGCAGGATGTCTACCTGATCGACTGGGGCTACCCGGACAGTTCCGATTATGCGCTGACCATGGATGACTACATTAACGGTTACATTGACCGCTGCGTGGATCATATCTGTGAGGCTCACGGGCTGGACAGTATCAATGTACTGGGCATCTGCCAGGGTGGAACATTCAGCCTGTGTTACACCTCGATGCACCAGGATAAAGTTCGCAACCTGGTCACCATGGTGACGCCAGTCGATTTCAAGACTCCAGACAATCTGCTTTCCGCCTGGGTGCAGCATATCGATATCGACCTGCTGGTTGACACCATCGGCAATATCCCCGGTGAACTGCTGAACTGGACTTTCCTGTCGCTGAAACCGTTCAGCCTGACAGGACAGAAATACGTCAATATGGTCGATGTGCTGGATGACCCGAAAAAGGTAAAAAACTTCCTGCGCATGGAAAAGTGGATATTCGACAGCCCGGACCAGGCTGGTGAAACGTTCCGTCAGTTTATTAAGGACTTCTACCAGAAAAATGCCCTGATGGCTGGTGAGGTCGAGATAGGTGAAAATGTTATCGATCTCGCTAACATCACCTGCCCGGTACTTAATATTTACGCTCAGCAGGACCACCTGGTGCCACCCGATGCATCAACGCCGCTTGGTGGCCTGGTTGGCAGTGATGACTATAAAGAACTGGCTTTCCCTGGCGGTCACATTGGCATCTATGTCAGCGGACGTGCACAGAAAGAGGTCACACCGGCTATCGGTGAATGGCTAAGCAAGCGCTAATCCTCCTTGACAGGGAGGCGCCTCTGATCCCTGTCCCAGATCAGAAACCGGGTTGAACCTTGTGTTCTTATACGCTACCGGTTACTGGTCACTTTCTACCACCCGCCTGGGTGGTTTTTTTATTGCGGGGGTCGTGGTTTGCGGAGATAAGCCAATAAAATCTGTTCTCTGTCCTGCCAGCATGTAAAGGATGAACTACCACAGCGCCACCTTTAGACAGAATAAGCTCTATTTGAACTTTAAACTTCCAAGTAAAGAATCAATCTCAGGTTTAACCGCTGCATAATCATCAAACAAAATAATGACGTATGCATCTGAGGCATTGTTTTTGTGCAGGGCAAGCAGCAGCAACTGCTCATATTCCGTCGAGAAGTCATGCTTTACATCCATAACGGCGGCTGCTGCCCAATCAGCGTTGAATTTACTTTTTGCATCACTTGTCGAGTATTCATTACTCGGGCTATTACCACCACGTGAAAAATCAGAAACCAGGGTCTGGAACAGCATAGGGAACAGGTGGTTCGGCTCAGGCGCAGCATTATGCGGGTCTTCATAATCAATCTGCACCATAGCAATTGGCCTGATTGCATATCTGACAGCGAGCTTTTTTGTCTGGTGCTGCAATGCATGCTCATAAGATAGCACTGT
>JARFQI010000161.1 GCA_029287855.1 Arenicellales bacterium
GGCGTAATGTATCTAGAATAGAGGATTTGACGGATAACACATCAAATAATAGAAAATTACGATGGTAAAGTATCACTTTTGAACAAGAATGAGCGTTTTAAGAAAAATCAAAATGATGATTTTTTGAGAAAGGCTTAATGATCAGAGGTTCCTTAAGTTTTAAGTTACAAGGTGAAAGATGAAGGATTTTAGATTTTGTCGGCTACGCCTCGAAAACTGAACTTTTGTCCAGGCTTCTGTCAGGTCAAATCTGAACCAGATTTAAATTATGTCAGTTCAAGTCTAGAATTTTTTACACCTCAGAGAGAATTGAGGTTTTTTGAACCCCGCAAAACCATTCCTCTTTCCTCTTAAAACTTAAAACTTCGTTTCAACCCCAATCCGGCTGAAACAATTCAATATATTCATCAACCGCGCGCCGCCCTTTTTCGCAGTCTTCGTAAAGATGAAAATGTGCCAGGCGTAGTTCTGGAAAACGCCAGCACAGATGTCCGTCGCCGGTATCGAAATGCACAACCCAGAGGTCACTGGCAGTAACACCCAAACGGAGTAATTTGTCTATCCATCCCTGGACAACTTTGCGGTAAGCCTGTTCTACTATACGTGATGATTCATCGTTAACCGGAATCGTCGCCTGCAACTGCGCTCTAAGCGGTTCAAGCTTTTTATGTGCAGCGGTGGTTATCTTGATAACCAGCGGCATAAGTGCACGAGCTTCAGCAAGCGTGAAGACTCTGCCTTCATCCAGCGGAAATATTTGCGCAACAAAAGGGCTGTCTATTTCGTACATTATTAACTGCTGCTTTTTAACATCTGTTTTACAGGTATTCTGAATGCGAAGACCAGTGAAAAATAAACCGCGGCTCCTGATAAAATAAGGATGGTTAATCGCCCGATACGTTCAAGCAAACCTGCATCAGTCCACACCTGCAGGTCACCAGCACCAAAATAAAGAATGGCTCCCATACTGGTGCTTGCGAGGACCACTTTCGCAAGGTAGCCAAACCAGCCAGGCAAAGGCCGATAAGTACTCTGTTTACGTAAGATATAGTATAGCAGACCAGAATTCACGTATGCTGATACTGTCACTGCAAGAGCCAGCCCTACATGAGCCAGGGGTCGGATCAAAATCAGGCTTACAAGGATATTGACGACAACGGCGATCACTGCAATCCTGGCAGGAGTTTGAGTGTCCTGACGGGCAAAGAACCCCGGTGCCAGGACCTTTATAATAATCAGACCGGGAAGTCCGATAGAAAATGCAATCAGGCTTTTACTTGTCATTTCCACGTCCCATGCGGTGAACTCACCATACTGGAATAAGGTAGCTACCAGTGCATCAGACAGGATAACGAGCGCCACTGAGGCTGGTAATCCAATCAGAGCTACCCAGCGCAGGGCCCAGTCCAGTAAGGCCGAGAATTCTTCCTTCGTTTTGGAATGATGGGTATCTGACAGGGCGGGCAGGATTACTGTGGCAAGAGCTATACCAAAGATACCCAGGGGAAACTCCATCAGCCGATCAGAATAATAAAGCCATGAAACACTGCCAGTCACCAGGAAGGATGCCAGGATGGTATTTACCAGCAGGCTAATCTGTGCTGCAGAACTGCCGATAATTGCCGGTATCATTAACTTACCAACCTTGCGTACTCCTTTATCCTGTAAATCTAACCGAGGCATGACCAGCAAATTCATTTTTTTCAATGTCGGCAACTGGTAGAACAATTGCACAATACCGGCGATCAACACTCCCCATGCCAGCGCCATTGCGGAGCCGTCCATCAATGGCGCCAGGATCAATGCTGAAGCGATCATGCACAGGTTTAACAACACTGGTGTAAATGCAGGTACGGCAAACTTATGATAGGCATTCATGACACCGGCTGACATGGCAACCAGAGAGATAAAAAGAAGATACGGGAAGGTTATTCGCAACATCGTTACTGTTGTGCTGAACTTGTCAGGCTGATCAAGAAAACCAGGAGCCAGTACGGTGACGATCCCTGTTGCGCCTAGCATGCCAGCAACAACGGTTAAAAACAGTATCAAACCGAGTGAGGCGGAGACATGGCTGATGAAGAGGCGAATTGCAGCTTCATCAGTTTTGTTCCGATATTCACTCAACACCGGAACAAAGGCCTGCGAAAAAGCCCCTTCAGCAAATATCCTGCGAAAAAAATTCGGGATGCGAAAGGCAACATAAAAGGCATCGGCCACCAGTGAGGCACCAATAAAATTCGCAAAAACCACATCACGCAGTAAGCCTGATATGCGTGATATCAAGGTCATTGAACCCGTCGTCAGGGTAGACTTGACCAACCTGCTGGTCATATTGAAGAAGTACCTGTTTGCATGCTGATGTAACGCTACCTGATGTCTGTATTCAAGGAAAGCAAAGAATGACATTCCAGCCTTTAACGATTAGGAAAGATGTCTGAATTGAATCTGAAAGACCCGCTGGAAATTCCATATTCTCGCTATCTTTTCAAGCAATGCATTGTCTGAAATCATGCGAAAACCTTGACAAACAGGTCAAAAACAAGCATATTGCGCCGTTTTCTCAGACTAGAGCCCTGTTGCAAGAGGATTAGACATTGGCAAATTCACCACAGGCACGTAAACGTGCTCGTCAAAACACCCAAAGCCGTACGCGAAATCACAGTCAGCGCAGCATGATGCGTACCTATATCAAGAGCGTTTACGCAGCAATAGAAAGCAATGATAAAGAAGCAGCAAATTCTGCCTATCATTCAGCGGTATCAATTATTGATCGCAATGCCAAGCGTGGCCTGCATCACAAGAACAAGTCTGCCCGCCTGAAAAGCCGCATGAATAAACGCATCATGGCAATGGCTTGATGATCTAAATATAAGTATTAAAAAGAGATACAAAAAATGCCGACCTCGTGGTCGGCTTTTTTATTGCCCTCAATCTATCATTTTTCCAGCTACACAAGAACAATTATGCAAACACAAGTCTAAGGCTCCGCCCTTTGTAGTCGAATAACTCCTCTCTATACAGCTAAAGAAAAATAAAAAAAGATCAGCCGAAGCTGACCCGAACAGGAAATATATAATACATCAAGCATTTAATACCTACTTGACAAAACGCGCTATAAATTTGACCCTGAGAAACCTGGACGTGAATCTAATACACACTCAGTAATAAGGTAATTTGATGTCGACTTTAAGCTGCGGTTACAACCGATCTATGCAACACATTGGTTGAAACGTTCTGCTGGTGTTTCGTTGTTTAACGTTTTTCTCGGTCGCTGGTTAAGTCGCCTTGCTATGGCATTTAGTTTATCTGTGACACTTCGGATAGGTCCATTCCTTTCGGGAAGTACAGTCTCGGCAACCCATTGGTGTTCTCATTGGAACCACGCTGCCAGGGTTTGTGAGGATCACAGAAGTACACCTTGATATCCGTAGCCCGTGTGAAGTGTTTGTGATGTAACGGAGATTGCGATATTGATAAGTCAAAGAATGCACTAATAGAACAGAATACAATTGAAGGGAACCAGTTTACTTCTTCTGAAATCGAGAAAAAGAGCGTAAAATGCAAATGACACAACCTGTGAAAAGAACGGCCTAAGGCCATATCAACAAGAGAAGTAATCATGAAAGATTTAGTCTGGGATCACGTACTATGTATCGGAATCGATGAGATTGATGACGATCACCGCAGACTAGTAGACCTGTTTAATATCCTCAATCATTCTGTAGAGGAAGGGGATTCAGCAGATTACATAGCGGCAGTTCTGGAAGAACTGATAAATTGTACTGTCTGGCATTTTAGTCACGAAGAGCGGTTAATGTTGAAGTATGGTTATAAGGAAACTGAAGAACATAAAATGGAGCACCAGGAATTAATTAACAGTGCCAGGGAACTGCAACAGAAGTACCTTCAGCTAGGCAAACTTGATGAGAAAGAAGATCTCCAGTTTTTAGAGCATTGGTTAACTGAACATATTCTCGTTGCCGACAATAGACTGGGTGCTTATCTTATCGAGGTGATGTAGGCGCTGGTTACGAAAGCGTTTCTATTTTTTACGGCCTTCGTTAACTCTCAATATTTACTTATGAATGGCCCAGTTCCTCTTGTAGATAGCGCAACATCGTATCTGCTCCGGACACCTGTACAGGCACGCCAGGCGGATTGTCCTGGTAATCAGGCTCTTCAAAGAACTGCTTGATTTCACCGTTATCGACAAACATCGAATAGCGCCAGCTTCTCATGCCCATGCCTTGTGTAGACCGATCAACCAGCATGCCCATTTTTCGGCTGAACTCGCCATTACCATCAGGCAGCATAAAAACCTTGCTGACATCCTGTGACTTTGCCCACTGAAACATAACAAAGGCATCGTTGACTGCAAGGCAGATCACCGCATCAACACCCAGCGCCTTAAATGCATCATATTCTGACTCATATCCTGGAAGATGAACCTCCGAGCATGCTGGCGTGAACGCGCCAGGTACGGCAAACAGAACGATCTTTTTTCCATTGAAAATTTCGTCTGTTGTCAAATCACGCCATTCAAACGGGTTCGGGTCATCACTTTTATCATTGCGAACACGGGTTTTAAATATCGCCTGTGGTACTAGTTTTGTCATCTTCTCCTCCATTTTTTTGCAATGGTACACCACTGCCAACTTTTTCTGAGCATTACACTCTTACGACAGCTCGTCATCACAACGCAATAAATATTACATTCGGCCAGCACAGTATCCAACAAGTTCTGTCGTTATGGCTAATTTTTTTTGCTGTTGACTGAAAGATGGAGGTGCTCAATGATTTTAGCTATTGATGCAGGGTTCCCTGCACTATCTTGTATAAGATTGTCTACAGATTATTCAGAAGTAGACAATGAAAATTTATCCAGGAAAGATAAAAACAAAACCATCAGCAATGCATCAGCACAGCACTCAAAATACCACCATGTTATCGCGGTGTATCAGCTCTGCCTCATCTACATAGCCGAGAATTGATTCAATATAATCACTCGATTGGCCGATAATCTGCCGAGCTTCCACAGAAGAATAATTCACCAGTCCATTGGCAATTTCCTTACCATTATTATCAAGGCAACGAACCATATCACCACGGGCAAAAGATCCGTTGACCGCTGTTACACCGACAGGCAACAGGCTTCTGCCTGATTTCCGTAATACTTTTACAGCGCCGTCATCCAGTACCAGGTCACCTGCAGACTGCATATGGGTTGCCAACCACTGCTTTCTCGCTGCAACACGGCCGGATGCTGGTACCAGCAGTGTTCCATGGCTTTCACCATCATACAGGCGCAACAAGATATTGCTGGTGCGCCCATTAGCAATATGTGTGCTTGCACCAGAACGGGCTGCACGTTCTGCAGCGCGAATCTTGGTAAGCATCCCGCCTTGTCCCAGGGTACCGCTTTTGCCCGCATAGCCCTCCAGGTTATGGTCACCGGCAACCGCTTCTTTTACCAGCGTCGCATCGGAATACTTTCTTGGATCTCGATCAAACAATCCCTGCTGGTCTGTCAAAATCACCAGGTGATCTGCTTCTACAAGGTTGGCAACCATCGCCGCCAGGCTGTCATTATCACCAAAGCGAATTTCATCGGTTGCTACTGAATCATTTTCGTTGATGACAGGGATGACATTCAGATTTAGAACTTCGCGCAGGGTTCCACGCGCATTGAGATAGCGTTTTCTATTCGAAAGATCTTCATGTGTCAGTAATATCTGCGCAGTATGCAGATTATATTTCTGAAATGCTGACTCATAGAGCTGGATCAGCCCCATCTGGCCGATTGCTGCGGCTGCCTGCTGCTGATGCAGCGCATGAGGGCGCTGTTTCCAGCCAAGCCGCTGCATACCGGCAGCGACTGCGCCGGATGACACCAGTACTACATTGACACCCTGCTCATGTAAACTGGCCATTTGCTGCACCCAGCTGCCAATGGCAGCATTATCCAGGCCAGTACCATCTGCTGTCAGCAGAGCACTGCCAATTTTAATCACCCAGCAGGGTTTATTGATGTTGCTTTTTTTGTATTTACTTTTACTCACTTTGCATAACTCTCAGACAGCTTTTATCCAATTTATTAAGACTGTTTATCTGTCGTCTAACAGTAATTCATATTCAGAGATACAGTGAAACAGGCATCCTAATGGTGCAAACATCTAAATAACGCAGCCACCCGAATTAGTCTTCCAGCTCTTCCTTCTGACGATCCAACCATTTCATGATTGCCTGCATCAATTCCTGGCAGCCCTGCCCTGTTGCCGCAGAAATCATAAACAGTTCACCGTGCCAGTCCAGTGCTTCAACAATCTCCTGCCGGATCTTTTCCAGCTCATCGTCAGGCAACAGGTCCGTTTTATTCAACACCAGCCAGCGTGGACGTTCAAGCAACTCCACATCAAACTGTTTTAACTCATTGATTACTGCACGAGCATTGGCAATGATATTTTCCTGACCTTCAGGCGGCATGATATCAACCATATGCAGCAGCAGGCTGGTACGTGAGAGATGGCGCAAAAACTGAATTCCGAGCCCCGCACCCTCTGAGGCACCTTCTATCAACCCCGGTATATCCGCCATCACAAAACTGCTGCCTTCATCGATACGAATCACGCCGAGCTGCGGGTACATCGTGGTAAAGGGGTAATCTGCCACCTTTGGATGTGCACGTGACACCGTTCTCAGCAACGTTGACTTACCGGCGTTGGGCAGCCCCAGAAGCCCGACATCAGCCAGTAGCCGTAATTCAAGCAACAGTCCACGCTGATCGCCGGGGCGTCCAGGTATGGTTTTCGTCGGCGCGCGATTAGTACTGGACTTGAAACGGGTATTCCCAAGACCGCCCTGCCCGCCCTTTGCCACCAGCAACTGATAGCCATCGGAGACAACATCGCCGATCAGTTCTCCTGTACCGATATCCTTTACCATGGTGCCGACCGGTACACGCACATACAGATCATCGGCGCCGGCACCGGTGCAGTTGGCGCCGCGCCCCTTCTCTCCATTTTTTGCCCTGAAGCTTCGTGTATAGCGGAAATCCACCAGGGTATTGAGAGAGGATGAGCCGACCAGGTAGACATCCCCACCGCGGCCACCATCACCGCCGTCGGGGCCGCCCCTGGGAATATACTTTTCACGTCTGAAGCTCTGGCAGCCGTTGCCACCATCACCAGCAAACACCTTGATCTCAGCTTCATCAACAAATTTCATAACAACCACCCAAAAATGAAAAACCCCGCCTTGTCGCCAAAGCAGGGTTTTCCTGAATCAACCTTGTGGAGATGCTTTAGCCAGCTAATACACTGACCGTCCTGCGCTTGTAAGGACCTTTTACAGAGAATTCAACAACTCCATCTGATGTTGCAAACAGGGTATCGTCCTTGCCTCTCCCTACATTTTTACCAGGGTGGAACTTGGTGCCACGCTGACGGATGAGGATGTTGCCTGACAGTACCTGCTGACCGGCATAACGCTTAACGCCAAGTCGTTTTGATATCGAATCGCGACCGTTACGTGAACTACCGCCTGCTTTTTTATGTGCCATTGTGCTATTCCTGTCTTTTTCTGCTTACGCGTCTGATTGCTGCGCCCTGTTACGCGCTCTTGCCACCGATAGCAGTTATTTCCAGCTCGGTGTAATTCTGCCTGTGACCCTGGGTCAGGCGATAATTTTTCCTGCGGCGAAACTTATAGACGCGGATTTTATCACCACGGCCGTGGCTACGCACTGAGGCTGACACAGTCGTGCCCTCGGCCACGTCAGATCCTGTTTTGATATCGTCGCCATCGGCGACCATCAGAACGTCATCAAGTTCAACGCTGCTACCTTCTTCTGCCAGCAGGCTTTCAACGCGTAAAACGTCGCCTACTGAAACTCTGTATTGCTTGCCACCGGTCTTAACTACTGCATACATGCTATCTATCCCCAAGAAATTCCCAGAAAATACAACTGAGGAATTTTGTCTTACAATTCTGTCGTGTACCAGTAGCAAAGCTGCCTCTGGTAAAGGGCGGCGATTTTATCGTCTGCAACAGCATCAGTCAACGGAAAAAAGGCTTCCAGGGCATTAAATCGGGTAAACTTTGACAATTCAGTAAAAATATCAGCATATGTATTATTTATCTTGATCTCTGCTGCCCCTATAATCAGCTATATTATAGAATCTCCATTCATTAATTAAGAATATCCAGAGCATGACCTCAATCGCAAAAGAAAACCTGAGTATAGAGCAAAAATCAGCAACAGAAGGCGATTTTGAGAAGGTACAGGAGCTACTAAAGCAGCAATCATCTGCAGTTGACCAGCTGATTCTGCATCGGCTTAGTTCTGATGTAGTATTAATCAACCAGCTGGGTGCCTATATTATTAACAGTGGAGGCAAACGCCTGCGACCAATGATTGTCCTGCTGAGCGCCCTCGCAAGCGGCTATCAGGGCGACAAACATGTTCTGCTTGCAGCTGTCATAGAATTCATCCATACAGCCACCCTGCTGCATGATGATGTTGTAGACAGTTCAGATATGCGACGTGGAAAAGCGACTGCTAATGAACTCTGGGGCAATGAGGCCAGCGTGCTGGTCGGCGATTTTCTGTATTCCCGCTCATTCGAAATGATGGTTGAGGCCGGTAATATGCGTGTCATGGATATCCTTTCACATACCACCAATAACATTGCCGAAGGTGAAGTGATGCAGTTGCTCAACATTAATGAACCGGACATCAGCGAGCAAAGTTATGATGAGGTGATTCGTGCCAAAACAGCGATCCTGTTTGAAGCAGCGGCACGCATCGGGGCAGTGATCTCGGAAAAAGATATCGATATAGAACAGGCACTGGCTAGCTATGGCCAGCACCTCGGTGTCGCCTTTCAGCTGGTCGATGACCTGCTGGATTACAGTTCAAGTTCGGAAGCACTGGGTAAGAATGTCGGCGATGACCTTGCAGAAGGTAAACCCACTCTGCCGCTAATCCATGCCATGCAGCATGCCAATGAGTCTGACCGGGAGCTACTCGGCGAGGCCATTCGATCTGGTGGTCTTGATAAAATCAACGAAGTGATCGCTATTATTGAATCGACAGGATCACTGGCGTACACTTCGCAGCGCGCATCTGAAGAAGCAGAATTGGCCAAACAAGCACTATCAAACGTGCCTGACTCAATTTACAAAGATGCCATGATTACACTCGCCGATTTCTCCGTACAGCGGCTATATTAAGCGAGTCTGGTTCAGAAGATTATTTCTTTTAATCGAATAAGTCGGGGTGTGGCGCAGCCTGGTAGCGCACCTGCTTCGGGAGTAGGGGGTCGGAGGTTCGAATCCTCTCACCCCGACCAGTTTGATTCTTTTCCACCAAAATTTTCGAGGGTCAGGCCACAATCGTTTGCCTTCCATATCTCTACTTGAACTGCCCCTGCTTATTTTATGCCTGCTTATCCTGCTCTGGATCTTTAAACACCTTCCATATAAACAGCATCAGAGAGACAATGGGAATGAGCCCCGTCAGCAAAAACTTCAAGATACGTGAAAACCACCCCTTTTCGTCTTTCCATGTATACCAGGCCATTGCATAAGACACAGTAAACATACCGACATAAAACATTGGGTCAATTGGAGCCATAGCGAAAATCCCTGAAGAGACGATAATTACTAATGAGGGGTTGTGTTAATACCGTCATCGTACGTAACCAGCGTTGTAAAAATACTTTTTAAGACGAAGCCTGATTCTAAATCTTTTTTCACTCTATCGCACTGTTAGACCAATAATTACGCTGAATATACTGTTTCTGTGTTATGTAAATTGTGTCTCAGACAGGAAAAACCCGGCATTAAAAACAGGCAGCCGCCATCCTGTTATTGAGTATAATCACGTATCACCTGTGTCAAAGACACTATCAGTGGAAATTGTTCGTGCATAATTTATGACTACATATAGCAACAAAAGCAGCTTCGTTACTGTTGTCGCTGTTGTGTTCTTCACACTGCTGCTAGCACACAACCTGGTCTTAGCTGACACAACATCAGCGAGCAGCAAATCTCGCTGCCTGCAGTGCCATAAAAATAAAATCAGCGGATTTTCTGACAAACATGCCTTCGCCGCAGCGCAGTGTACAACTTGCCATAAGGGTGACAATGCAGCCAGTGAACTGCCGCAGGCGCACAAAGGCCTGATTGCTTACCCTGGCGACATGAAACACGCTGAAACTGCCTGCGGTGCCTGTCATGCAAAACGTGTAAACGATGTCACGCATAGCCTGATGAATACAGGAAAAGGCATCGTCGCTTCAACTCGCCATGCCTTCGACGAACCACTTGAAAATAATAATGGCAGCGGATTCAAATCACTTGCACATACACCGGCAGACAGCCTGATGCGTAAGCTCTGTGCAAGCTGCCACCTGGCAAACAGCAAATCAACACATGCACTTGATGTGACCTTTGATCGTGGCGGTGGCTGCAGCGCCTGCCATATCAACAGTTATCCGCCAGACCAGCACCCTGCCCTTAGCTCCCGCGTTGAAGATGGCCGCTGCTTTGGCTGCCACTCCCGCTCTGGACGCATTTCACTGAACTATGCCGGGCTGGCGGAGATCATCCCTGATGAACTAACCGACAATGCCGTGGCAGACATACTGCAGCTTGCTGATGGACGACAGGTAGTGAAACGGCCGGCAGACGTTCACTACAAAGCAGGCATGAGCTGTATAGACTGCCATACCTCGACCGGTCTTATGGGCGGTAACGATAATACCCGGCATCAGCAACAGGCTGTTGATATTCGTTGTACAGACTGCCATAACAATGAGTCTGCAAAAGTCACCCTGTCCTCATGGCCGCAGAAACATGACAGTCTGAAACAATATATTGAAGGTGACCGTCTCTCGCAGCAGCCATTCCTGACGACAGCGCACAGTGCTACGCCATTGTGGAATATCCGCCTGCAAGAGGATGGTGCCGCTCTATTGCAGCCCAAGCTTGGTGGACCTGCACTGCCAGTTCCTGCTTACACAATGGTCAGCCACCCGCTTGCGCAAGAACATCAACGCCTGCATTGCTCAGCATGCCATAGTCAGTGGGCGCCGCAGTGCTATGGATGTCATACTGAATACGATCCTCAGGCAACGCAGAAAGATCACCTGCTGAACAAACAAACCGAAGGACGCTGGAAAGAGCAACGTTGGGATGTGCGTAGTGACTTACCACCTTTGGGTGTTACAAAAGACGACGTAATAAAGCCTTTCGTACCGGGCATGATCATGACTATCGCCCATCCCGATTGGCCGACAGATAAGTTCAGACGCCGTTTTGCCCCAAGTGAGCCCCATACCACAGGTAAATCACGCAGCTGTGAATCATGTCACCGATCATCAATCGCTCTCGGGCTGGGCCAGGGGACTTTCAAAAAAACAGGCAATGAGTGGACCTTTATTGCGACAGAAAAATCACTCGAAGATGGACTAGCCGCAGATGCCTGGACTGCACTTGAACAAGCCACCACAGATCAGCCTGTCTCTGCTGGCAGCAGGCCATTCAACCATAGCGAGATATTGCGGATACTGGATGCCGGGCAGCTTAAGTCCTTCCCCTGATTTCTGCAGATGACCGCAGACTGGCCTGCTGATCAATAACAACCTCGACAATATCGATACCCGGGCAGTTCAGGCTTCTGTCAAGCACCTGTTCGAGCGATTCTATAGTGCCTGCTTTCTGGTAATTTAGACCAAACAAAGCGGCGGCATGTAGAAGATCCATGTTTACTGGTGTCAGCCAGTATTTTTCAAACTCATTCAGGTTCTTCTGCGGCAGATAATTGAATATATGTCCGCCACCGTTATTGATAATGATGATCGTGCCTTTACGTCTCCTGGCATTTAATTCTGCACAGAGAGCAAGCCCGTTGATGTCATGAAAAAATGCCAGGTCGCCCAATAATGCAATGCCGGTTGCAGCTTTATTATCAGCCTGGATGCCGAGGTAAGTAGACAGATTGCCATCAATACCACTGGCACCGCGATTACAAAAAAGAGAAATGGATTTACTGCTGTATTGATTCAATACAGTGAATGTATCCAGCTGGCGAACTGCAGTGGAATTTGACGAAAAGATAAAACTGTTTTCGGGAAGCTTTTCGACCAGTTTACTGATCAGCTGGCCCTCGATTAATACTTTCTGCTGTCGCAATGCTGAGTCTATGTTTTCAGCTGCGATATGATCCAATTTTGTGTAAGCAACTATTAATTCTCGGCTGACATCTGATGAACGAGTTCGCTTGAGCAGCTGTTGACAGAAACCTTCATCAGAACTCTCAATTAAAAATGTTGCTGTCTTTAACGGATCCTGCCAACGAGTGTTTTCACCAACAACTACGTTAGTAGCATCACTACAGTCTGATATAAATTTCAATAAGGATTTAGATACAGGAAACTGTCCAAACCTGATCACCCATCGAGGCTGTATATCAGGGTAAGCTGTTTGTTCCATCTGACTAAGAAACAAATCATAGTTGACTATATAATTTGATTTACCATGTTTTCCAAAGCGCAGATTTGACAACGGGTCCACGAGTACAGGAACGTCAAGTTGCTCAGCCAGCTGGTTAAGTATTTGCACAAAAGTGGATGAGTACTGCTTTCGGCCCACTACAATAATTCCATCAGCCTGTTGAATGATATTGGCGATAGCCTCAAGGTTACCCTGATCGACATCGAGCTTAGCTCGTCCTCGGCAGACGACATCCTGCCGCCGGGTCACCGCTTTCGTTAACTCATCAATTGTTTCATTAATGTTTACAGCTACCGGCAGCAAAGGTTCCCGCAAAGGGATGTTGAGATGTACAGGCCCCTTCATTGGTTTCTGCAGCTGCACTAATGAATCAGAAATCATTTTTTGCAGGTACTGACCATTCAGTAAGGTCTCTGCAGGCTCAGACACGGCATAAAAAGCCCTGGCATGTGAACCAAACAGATGCTGCTGATCAATTGTCTGGTTCGCCCCGCAGTTCTGCAGTTCTTCCGGTCTATCTGCTGACAGAAGGATCAACGGAACCTGCGAGTAATTTGCTTCAACAACTGCTGGCAGCCAATTTGCCACGGCGCTACCGGACGTACACACCAGGATGACTGGCTGTCGACTGTTAATTGCCAGACCGAGGGCAAAGAACGCAGCACTACGCTCATCAACCTGCACCCAGGTAGTTATATCTGCATGACGGTCGCAGGCAAGTGTTATTGGCGTTGACCTGGAACCCGGAGAAATAACAGCATGTTGCACCCCTGCTGAGGCATAGCCATGAATAATCGACAGGCTCCAAAGATAATTGAGCGATCCTGTATCCAACATTTATCCCTGAAATAAATCCAGAATTGCATTCATTTTTAATTCCGTTTCCTGCCATTCCATATCCACATCCGAGTCGGCCACCAGTCCTGCACCAGCATAAACACTGACTACTGTTTCGGCTAATAAAGCACAACGCAATAGTACCGACACTTCGCCGCTTTGATCTCCACGCATCAGGCCAAATGCACCTGTGTACCAGCCACGCCGATGTTTCTCATTGTCTCTTAACCACCTGACGGATTCTGTACTTGGAAAGCCTGCAATGGCCGGTGTCGGGTGCAGCTGTTCCGTCAAACTTAAAACCGTTTGATTAGATCTCAGTCGCCCACTGACAGGGGTTTCCAGGTGATAAATATTATGAAGTTTTTTCAAATTCGGAACTGCAGGCATGTCGAGGGAATCGCATACCGGTTCGAGGCGACGACATATTTCCTCAACGATAATGTCATGCTCCTCTTTCAGCTTGGTCGCCAGCACGGATTGCTCACCACTGCCACAACTACTGTATTGCGCTTCTTCCTCTATCGTCAGGGTCCCGCCAATAGCATCGCTTTGCAGGCACTCTGCAGCTAATGACAACAGCCGCTCAGGCGTGACTGAAATAAACTGATTCCCACTATCTACATAGCTGATTATCGTACAGCCAGGATACCGCTCAGCAAGTGCCGCCAATAAATTACGCGTATCCATCGATGAATTGATTTTACAGATATGTTTGCGGCTAACGACCAGCTTCCTGAAGTTTTTCTGCCTGATAGCCTCTATTGCTTTTTCTGCAACTTCAGACCAGTTACTTTTATAATCAGCATCGTCTGCTGTGCATGAATGTCCTGACATCTGTCCGCTATCAGCAGCGGGCTTGCCTGATAAAGTTTCAAGCAGGTGAATAAACTCAGCGAATTGCGGTTGTAAGTCCGCATCCATTTCGATATTGAATGTGATTGTGTTATTGCCCTGATTAGATTCAATCAGCAGCCTGGGCACGGTCAATAGCGCGTTTGGAAACACAGACCATTCTGATGACATTTCATCTTCAGCATCGAAAGCAAATACTACACAGGCCATAGGTGGTAGCTGCCACTGCTGACAATACTGCTGGTAATAGCGCTGCAATTCCTTAAATCGGCCACTGCCTTTAGCTGTCTGATAAAGCAATTTACCCAACCCGATTGCACTATATTCCTCACATGGTCGGTGCCAGTAGACATGGTCAATTTGGCTGTGGGGAAGGAGACTAATAGCTGTTTGCAGAGGAAGACTAATACTTACATAGGTATATTGATTTTCACTACTGACGAGAGAACTGAGATTGTTAGCACATTCTTCTATAAGACCATCAATATCAAGCATTTTATTGCCTAAATATGATTAAAATATTAGTCATTTCAGCACTCTCTTTGAACCTTGGAAATCGATGCCACACTCTATCCTATCTGACTAATTCATAACACCATGTTAGGATATATTCACTCAATTACAACATTAAGATCAGGTCATTTATGAACAAACCTATCGAGTGGCAGGAAGTTGACAATCTCGGCTTTCAGGATGTCCTCTATCACCAGGCTGAAGGTATAGCCAAAATCACAATAAACAGGCCAGAAGTTCGAAATGCCTTTCGCCCAGAAACAGTTGAAGAACTGCATCTTGCCTTCAGACGTGCGCATCTGGATGCAAAAATTGGTGCAATAATACTGACGGGAGCGGGAGACCTTGCTTTCTGTTCAGGCGGTGACCAGAAAATACGCGGTGATAGCGGTTATCGCGATTCCGAGGGGGTAGAACACCTCAATGTACTGGAACTGCAGCGCCAGATTCGTACTTTGCCAAAACCTGTGGTTGCCATGATAGCCGGATATGCAATAGGCGGTGGCCACGTACTGCATCTGATCTGTGACCTGTCTATAGCAGCTGACAATGCCCGCTTTGGTCAGACCGGGCCACGTGTAGGAAGCTTTGATGGCGGACTGGGTGCAGGTCTGCTTGCACGTACTGTAGGCATGAAAAAAGCCAAAGAAATCTGGCTGCTCTGTCGCCAGTATGATGCCCAGCAGGCACTGCAGATGGGACTGGTCAATACAGTTGTGCCGCTGGCAGATCTGGAAACAGAAACAGTTGGCTGGTGCCGCGAAATGCTGCAGTTGTCACCGACGGCTTTAAGAGTGCTAAAGGCATCATTCAATGCAGATACTGATGGTTTGGCCGGCATACAGGAGTTAGCTGGTAATGCGACTGCACTGTTTTACCTGACAGATGAAGCGCAGGAAGGACGCGATGCGTTTGTTGAAAAACGTCCGGCAAAATTTGACGAATTCCCGCGCCGTCCATGACACGATCTTCTCAATGGCTGCTGGCCATTCGCCCGAAGACTCTGGGTATATCTATCGCCCCGGTTGTTGCGGGCACCAGTCTTGCCTGGGCTGAAACAGCACAAATAAACTGGCTGGTTGCTATTGCAGCACTAACAGGTGCGCTACTAATCCAGATTGGAACTAACCTGCATAATGATGCGGCTGATTTCGAACGTGGTGCAGATACCGGGGACCGCTTAGGGCCGGCAAGGGCGACGGCGCAAGGCTGGTTTACTGCCACACAGGTAAAGAATGCCGCCTTTTTGGCATTCAGCCTGGCATTCATTCCCGGTGTATACCTGGTATGGGTCGGTGGTTGGCCTATCGTAATTCTCGGGTTGGTTTCGTTAGCAGCGGGCTATAGTTATACCGGTGGACGCAAACCTATCGCATACAGTGCATCCGGTGAGGTTTTTGTTTTTATTTTCTTTGGCCTGATAGCCGTGATGGGAAGTTACTACGTTCAAACACACTACCTGTCTCTGGGTTCGTTTCTGGTTGCGGTCAGCATCGGTCTTATGGCCGCTGCCGTCTTAATGGTAAATAACTACCGTGACCTCGAAACAGACCGGCAAGCTGGTAAATACACACTGACACATCACCTCGGCAGAGAACGTGCAAAAATACTCTACCTGTTGCTAATGCTGACACCATTTCTATTGCCAGTTTTCTTTCACAGCAGATTTCCCGAAACCTGGCTGCTGATACTCGCATTACCATTCAGCCTGATGTTGATTTACAAATTTTTCACTCAAACTCCTGGCCCGGTATTCAACACTCTGCTTGCCCAGACGGCCCAATTACAGTTGTTCTGCAGCATACTGATAAGCCTCGGTTTGATGCTTTAAGATGCTGATTCAATCTATAAACTTAATCCCCTACAAACTGCCGCTAAGAAAAACATGGAAGACACATAATGACCGGCTTTCCTCACGCTCAGGATGGCTGATTGAATTAACTACAGAGTCAGGACTGTCTGGTTATGGTGACTGTGCACCTCTGCCATCTGCTGGTACAGAAAACCTGCTGCAGGCACATCGCTGCCTGGTAATGTATAGTAAAAATATTCAGCATAGTACTGCTGCTGAAGCACTGCAGAAACTTCCCTCAACACTTTCTTCTCCTGCGGCCAGGTGTGGTATAGAAACAGCCCTGCTAGACCTGCTAAGTCAATCACAACAGCAAAGTCTTAGACACTGGTTAAGTCCGCTTGCGAGTAATAATGTCCCGGTCAACAGTATGATCGGCGCCCTTGAAAGAAATAGTCATCAAGCGGCAATGGATGCAGTCAGCCGGGGATTCCAGGTACTAAAATTGAAACTGGGCATGAACCAGCTAAAGGATGATATCCAGCACCTGGAAGAGTTGTGCCTGCAGCTCCCAGGACATACAAAGATAAGGCTCGATGCCAATGGCTCATGGAGTTTCAAGCAGGCAGATAGTTTCATCAGGGCGATTCATCACCTGCCGGTAGAATCAATTGAAGAGCCCATGCACGAAGCGGAGCTATCCGACCTTTGCAAGCTGCAGGACAGCACTTCCATTGCCCTGGCACTGGATGAATCGACAGGTAAATTTAAGCTGGACGCGTTGTTGAAATCTCAGGCCGTCAAGCGCCTGATTATTAAGCCAATGGCGCGTGGCGGCCTGTTAGCTTCATTGGATTTTGCGAAACGTGCAGAAACCCACAAGTTTGAAACCGTCATCACCAGCACAATTGAAAGCGCTGTCGGCCTGCAGGCCGCTGCCCAGCTAGCTGCAGCTATAAGCGATTCGAACAATCCACTGGCGCATGGGCTGGCAACCAGTGAATGGCTGCTTGAGAATGTTGCACCATCACCTGATATCATTGATGGACAACTGTACCTGGCAGATATACACGGTCTCGGAATCTCTCCATACAAAGGCAATACAGATGCAGACTTATAATTATCACTTCACTACGTCTTTACATGATATTGATGCAGCCGGCGTTCTTTTCTTCGCCCACCTTTACCGTCACGCGCACGATGCCTACGAGGCATTCATGTCTGACATCGGCTTCAGTCTCGACAAAGTCATCAGGGAAAATATCTTACTTCCCCTGATACACAGCGAGGCTGATTTTCTTCAGCCAATCAGGCATGGCGACAGGATTTGCATCCGGCTTCAGATCAAAAAAATCGGCAACAGCTCTTTTTCTGTCATTTACCACTTCACAGGCAACCAGGATCAGCAACTCGCAAGCGCATTAACCACTCATGTGTACCTGGATAGAAATGACCACGAAAGCAAAACCCTGCCTGATAGTTTGCGTGATGAGCTGTCTAAATATCTAGCTGCTGAATAATCTCGCGGAGTTTTATGCGATCAATCTTCCCCAGCTGATTTTGAGGTAAAGTATCAAGCTGTACAAAGATTCGCGGACGAATAGCCGAGTCCAACTGCTTTCGGACCCAGTTTTCAAAGTGGGCGACATCAAACATCCCCGGTTCAAAGACTGCAACCAGTCTGTCTCCCCAGACAGGATCGGGTATTGCAGTAATTGCAACTTTTCCAATCCCGGGAAATTCCTCCAATTGCTGTTCTACCTCACGGGGATGAACAGTCCTGCCTGCCGACAGCAGGGCATCGTCTGCGCGGCCTGCAATATGAAGAACACCCTGTTCATCCAGCCTGCCCACATCTCCAGTTGTAAAACTGTTAATAATCAAGCCTGTGCCCGGCAACAAACCAGGATTGGCATAACCTGACATCAGGGCGGGACCACGAACAGAGATAGTACCTTCGCTATTCGCCACTGAAATTTCAAAACCGTCCAGCGGTCGACCGACTCTTCCAGCCTCCACACCTGCATCTGGCGAATCGTCATAGGCACACAAAGATCCCGTTTCTGTCATTCCATAACTGATGACTAATGGCCAGCCCGCATTTCGAGCCCGCCTGGCGAGTGATGAAGACAATGCTGCGCCACCAATTAGTGCCACCCGTAAGCTGGCCGGGGGTCTGGCATCATGTGCAATATCAAGCAGCTGGGATAACATAACGGGTACCAGGGAAATGTGTGTAACAGAATAGCCGCACAGGTCTTTCCAGACCTGCTCGGCATGAAAATGTTGATGCAGTATCATTACTGCCCCTGCATAGTGGCATCGATAGATAATTGATAGCCCTCCTATATGATAAAGTGGCAGACAATTGAGCCAGCAATCATTTTCCTGCAGACCCAGAACATCATTTACAGCCCGGGCACTGGCAGCAATTGCTGCTGCAGAAAGCATTACCCCTTTCGGTTCACCGCTGCTGCCACTGGTTACTACAATAAGTTGAATCCCGTGTGAACTGCTTTTTTTGCTGCTCTCTTTCTCATTACCCTGCTGGATTGAGAAAAAAGTCTTTTCATCAATAACCGTTATTTCTGAAGACAACGACAATTTACTGTCGGTAATAACAAATTCACATCCAGACTGATCGAGTATTTGCTGTAGTCGCATCACGGGTAATGTTGGGTTTAACATTAATAGCGGATGATTTATTCGTGAACAGGCCAGAACAAAAAGATAACTAAACCAGGAATTGCCAGAAGCAAGGCCGATTACTGTCTGATCTTCACAGCAAGCCAGTTGATCAATGACCTGGCTGAGCTTATTCTCCAGTTGCTCATCGGAGAAAGGAACACCATTCAACCATACTGCCGCAGAGTAAGGATCTGACATCATTATTTTTCCAGGCAAAGATAGTTGAAGTGAAAAGAATGATCTATATGAAGCGTTTACCAGCGCCACGCCGTTGGATAGGCAGATCCTGATAATGCTTGTCCACTATAATTCAAGACCTGCACTACAACAACTTGATCGGCATAAGACTTGTACTACAAATTTGAATCACTGGGTTATAATGTCTTATATAAGCTCTGGTTTATGCAATGGTGAGCACAACATAAAGGAGTCCCAGAGATGTTTGAAATAAAACACAAAGATACAGGCGATGTTCTTGTGGCAATTGATGCTGATAGCCTTGCAGGTGCAGATTTATCTGAAATGGATTTGCGTGGCGCAGACATGAGTGGGCTGGACATGAAAGGCGCAAATTTTTTACACAGCGATCTCAGTGGAGCAGACCTGAGCAAGGCCAATCTCGAACAAGCCACACTGCGGGGGGTCAGGTTTAATAAAGCCATTCTTCACCAGACCAATCTGTCACATGTAAATGCCGGTGCTGCCAATCCAGGAGACAGGCTAATACTTACCGGTGCAGATATGACAGCTGCAATATTTGATAGCGCCGATCTGCGCAAAGCAGAAATGCGTGATGCTATGATGGAACGGGTTTATCTGTGTAACGCTGATCTGCGAGATGCGGATTTTCATGGCAGTAACATGAATCATCTTAAAGCGCGGCACGCTTTACTAATTGGCGCCAACCTGAGTAGTACGAACCTGACCGAGGCTGATTTCAGGGACAGCCACCTTAACGATACCAACCTCAAAGAAGCCAACATGGAGAGAGCAGACCTCTCAACGCTAAGCCCTGGCGGTTTCACCGTGATGAATCTTGCTAACCTCGAAGGCGCTAACCTCAGTCACGCGAATATGCGTGGAATGCAGGTTGAGAATGCAGATTTTCGCTTTGCTAATCTTACTAATGCTGATCTCTCCCGTGCGGTTATGGGTGGATCTAATCTACGACGTGCCAACGTTAAAAACACAGATTTCAGCGGTGTTGAACTGGCCACCGTCTCCATGGAATATGCAAACTTCTCTGAAGCGAAAAATGCTGACATCCCATCCTACAAAATGCATCTGCGCTGAGAGTGGAATTTCCCCGGCAATTTTCTTCATTGAGTATTATCAGGTGCCTCATTAACCTGAGATGAAAACACGGGCTGCCGGGCTTATAGCTACACCAGGAAGCGCGCACTGGCTCGCAGACACAAGCCCGCAGCCATAAAATTGTAAAGGTTACAGGCACAGGCAAATCACATTGCAACCCGTGACTCCTCAGCAACATGGCCACTGATATCGCTTAAGTTATTGACACAGATCAAAAAAATATTTTGCAAACAAGAGTATTATTAAGGGGCTATAAAAAATATTTGTCCAAAGTGACATCTACTCCTACCTTTAACAGGAGGGACAGGTACCATCTTTATGTTATCTATTTGAGGATTGTAAAAATGTACAAGAAACTTTTAATTATCCTTTTGGCATTCGGATTTGCCGGATCAGTCTATGCCGAAGTGCTCAAAGGCCGTATCAGCAGCGTTTCCAAGAAAGCCGGAACAATAAAAATCGACATCAAGGACAAAGGCCCTGCCGTAATCCGTATAGGTCCCAATACAGTCTTCGAGGGCGCTAGCGGGCTGAAAGAATTAAGTCCTCCTGATTTAATCGCAGCTGATCAAGAGCCTGGACAGCCGGCAAAAAGTATCAAAAAGATCGTTTTCGGCTTACCTCCCGGTGTCGAAATCAATAAAGACGAACTGCTTAAAATCATGAGCAGTGGTGAAAAGTACTACCTGTACGATGCACGACCTGCAAAACGCTTCGGTGGCGGCCATATTCCAACAGCTAAAATCGGATTTCCTGATGACAAAGACTTTCTCAGTGTTCTTCCTGAGGATAAATCTGCGTTGCTAATATTCTACTGCGGCGGCCCTACCTGCCCATTCACCGGTAAAGCAGTCAAAAAGGCTCAGGAAGCCGGCTACACTAATCTGAAGGGTTTCCAGGCGGGTTTACCTGGCTGGAACAAAGCCAAGCTACCGGTTTATTCCGAACCCAAATGGCTGGCTAAAAACCTTAATCCACAGCATGTAATACTCGATGTGAGAGATACCGCTGCCAGCAGCAAGGGACACATCAAAACAGCCGTAGCAATGCCGGTAGCTGACCTGCAGGCAATGACCCAGGAGTTTATCAAGACCAAAACGAAGGCGGGTCTACCCGGCGCCTCTGACAAAACTGCCCCGATCATCGTTTATGCTGATAGTGAAACTTCAGATGCCGCAGCAAAAGGCTATGCCGAACTGCGTAAATGGGGCTACAAAAAAGTCACCATACTTGACGGCGGTTTCAACGGCTGGCAGGCAGCAGGACTTCCAACTGCGACAGGCGCCGCAGCAAGCAAGGTTGTTTATGTTAAAAAACTCGCGAAGGGCGCCATTGATCCAAAAGACTTTGAGATGCTTGTAGCCACTCCAGGCAACACCGTTTTCATCGATGTCAGGGATGACAAGGAAGTATCAACAGGCGTACTCAAGGACGCGCAGCATATCCCATTGGATAAACTGGAGGACTCTTTAGCAACCCTGCCGAAAGACAAGGAGATTATCCTTTATTGTGCTAACGGCATCCGTGCCCAGATGGGCTATGAAATACTCAATAAGCAAGGTTTCAAGGTTCGTTTCCTGAACGAGGAAATCATTGTAGACAAAGCAGGCAACTACAAGTTTTAATGCTTATTCGGAAGTCGTTCTAAACCATCACTGTGCCCTGTCACATTCAGCATAAATGTGGCAGGGTTCAGTTCTGCTAGCAGGAAATTCATAAAATCGATTACTCCTGTTTCTTTTACCTTGCAACAGACGCTAGTGCCGAAAGTTAATCGGACAGACTAAAAATCAATTCTATTTCAAAGCCAGCGTTCTACACGTCGAATTGACGGGTCTTCACTCGATGTACTGATAGAGAAACCCAGCTCCTGCATTAACGACAGCATGCGACGGTTGTTTGCCAGCACTTCACCTTCTACCACCTGTACTCCATGACCGCGAGCCGCTTCCATCATTGCATCCATCAGTTGAGAACCGATTCCCCGTCCACGATGTTCGTCAGAGACTGTCAGGGCGAATTCGCAGGACTTACCATCAGGGTTCACTGCATAACGAGCTACCCCAATCTGTCTGCGTTTTCCATCAACGTTAATCACGGCAATCAGAGCCATCTCACGGCTATAGTCCAGCTGGGTAAAACGGACCAGCATTTCCGGGGTCAGTTCTTCGATCGCGCGCATAAATCTGAAATACCTTGCCTCGGGTGAAAGGTTTCTCACGAACTCCTGTTCTATCTCGGCATCTTCCGGACGAATTGGCTGAATAATCATCGGCGTGCCATCAGTCAGGTAGCCATTGCGGGTCAGGTGTGACGGGTATGGATGTATCGCCATATGTGAGTATGGCACCGGTGACGTCGATGGACGTTTAACACTAATGCGCGCATCAACCACTATCACCCCGTCCTTATCGGCAAACAGCGGGTTTATATCCAGTTCCTGGATATGAGGGAGTTCGCATACCATTTCTGAAACACGCTGCAGCAGATTCTCTACTGCTGTCTTGTCTACTGCCTCCATCTTGCGGTATGGCCCAAGCAATTTCGTCACCCGTGTCCTGTCGATCAGTCGCTGAGCCAGTACACGATTTAGCGGTGGGATGGCGATCGCATTATCACGCAGAATCTCGGCCATAGTACCGCCGGCTCCGAAAGCAATTACCGGACCGAACACAGGGTCCCGCTTGACGCCAACCATTAATTCGCGCGCATCGGCACTGGCCGCCATGGGCTCCACTGTCACGCCACGTATTTCGGCATCCGGCCTCACGCGCTGCGCCTCCTCTACCAGAGATTTGAAGGTTCTGCGCAGATCAGGGCCATTGAGAATATTTACCTTCACTCCGCCAACATCAGACTTGTGAGAAATCTGTGGAGAACTGACCTTCATCACCACAGGAAAACCCAGCGACTCGGCGAGTACCAGGGCCTCAGTGGATGTTCGCGCTTCAAGCGTAGGCGTACAGGGGATATGGAAGGCATTAAGAATCGCTTTCGATTCAGTATCTGAGAGCATGTTTCGCCCTTCTTCAAGCACCGCTTCAATGATCATCTTCGCCCCCTCAACATCAGGCGGCCGGGAGTCAGTAAGCGGTCCAGGCGTCTGTAGCAATAACTGGTGATTTCTCTGGTAGCGGGACAGGTAGGCAAAGGCTTCGATGGCACGTTCAGGGGTAAGAAAACCAGGGATATGATTCGCGGAAAAGGTTTCTCTGGCTTCACGCACCCTGCTTTCGCCCATCCAGCATGCTACAACCAGCTTACTTTTATGCTTATTTGCAGCATCAACCACGGCCTGGGCTGCCTCTTTAGGACGACTCATCGCCTGTGGCGTTAGCAGTGCCAGTACGCCGTCAACATTGGGGTCCTTTAGACAGGCTTCAACTGCTGCCCGATACATCTCGGGTGGAGAATCGCCAAGAATATCGACAGGGTTGCTGTGAGACCAGTGGGCCGGCAGTGCCTTGTCTAGTACTTCTAAAGTCTTTGTATCAAGCGTAGCTATCTGGACGCCCAGGTCCTCGGCACGGTCAGTGGCCAACACACCCGGCCCACCGCCATTGGTTACGATGGCAAGTCGGTTGCCGCGCACTCGTTTACCGCTTGAGAGTATCGAGGCAGCAGCAAATAATTGCCCGAAAGTCATTGCCCTGACCACACCGGCCCGTTCGAGCGCTGCATCAAAGGCATCATCTGAACCGATCATGGCACCGGTATGGGTAGCTGCCGCCTGCGACCCTGTTTCATGCCGCCCTGCCTTGAGCACTATAACCGGTTTCACACGAGCCGCACTGCGCAGGCCACTCATGAACGATCGAGCATCATGCACGCCTTCAACATAAAGCAGAATAGCATCAGTTTTCGAATCTATAGCGAGGTAATCAAGAATGTCTCCAAAATCCACCTCGGCCGCATTGCCTAGCGAGACCACGGTAGAGAAGCCCATCTGGTTAGGCTCCGACCAGTCAAGTATCGCGGTGCAGAGCGCGCCTGACTGTGACACCAGTGCAAGACGGCCTTCAGGGGCAAAGGTATCGAGGAAAGTGGCGTCCATACCAATACTGGTCCTCATCATCCCAAGACAATTGGGGCCCAACACCTGAATACCGTAATGGCGCGCTATATCCACCAGTGCCTGTTCCAGGCGGGCACCCTGCTCGCCTACTTCACGAAAGCCTGCACTCAATACAATTGCCGCTGAAACTCCATGCTCACCACAGCTGCGCATAATTTCTAGCACAGTCGATGCCGGGGTTGCGATTATCACCAGGTCAACAGCAGCATCTATATCCGCCAGGCTCTTATAACAGCGACGCCCATGAATCTCTTCGTATTTGGGGTTGACTGGATAGAGTTCACCTCGATAACCAGCCTCGATCATGTTGAGGAAGACGCGTGTACCGACGCCGCCTTCTTTTTCGCTGGCGCCAAATACAGCTATGCTTTCAGGTGAAAATAATGCATCGAGATGGTGGGGACCCATAATAAAATATTCCTTCGGAAAAAGAGGTGATTGACTTTGTTTGATGTGCGAATATTGTACTCGCTTTTAAAGGAGTATGAACGTGCCTATCGCATATATAACTCACCCAGATTGCCTGTTGCATGATGTCGGTAATTTCCATCCGGAACGGCCTGCCCGCCTCAATGCCATCCATGACCAGCTGATCATGTCAGGGCTTGAATTTGTTCTGACACCGCACGACGCGCCACTTGCTGAAAGACAACACCTGGAACGGGTGCATGACGCAGACTATGTAAAGAGTCTGTTCGACTGGACACCGGATACCGGTATTGTCGACCTTGATGATGACACTATCATGACATCAAACACTCTGACTGCAGCACGAAGGGCTGCTGGTGCAGTTATCCACGCCGTGGACCTTGTGCTTGGAGACGAAGTCAAGGGAGCCTTCTGCGCTATCCGCCCCCCCGGGCATCATGCCGAGCAGCACCATGCTATGGGCTTCTGCTACTTCAATAATATTGCTGTCGGTGCCGCCTATGCTCTTGATGTAAAGGGACTCGAGCGAGTAGCAGTGATTGATTTTGACGTACACCATGGCAATGGCACTGAACATATTTTTCAGGATGATCCAAGGGTGCTGTTCTGCTCCAGCTTTCAACATCCCTTCTACCCGTATACCGGCCATGAATCAGACACAGCACACGTCGTCAACATTCCACTGGCAGCCGGAGCCAATGGACAGAAGTTTCGACAGGAAGCTGAAACCCACTGGCTACCTGCCCTGCATAAATTCAAGCCACAGCTGGTGATGATATCAGCCGGCTTCGATGGCCACGTTGAAGACGAAATGGGCCAGCTGTTACTACAGGAAGCGGACTACGCCTGGATTAGTGCAGAGTTGAAAGAAATCGCCAACCAGTATGCTGAAGGACGTATTGTCTCCAGCCTTGAAGGCGGTTACGCATTAGGCGCCCTTGGTCGCAGTGTTGTTGCACATCTCGATGCCCTGCTAGGCCACAGCTGATACAGCATGATTTTCTGATTAGCGCAGACGCAGCCCGAGAAACAATTTACATCTCACTGCAGCTTGCATAAAAATAAAAAAGCGGGAGCTTTGCTCCCGCCTTTAACACTACAGCATCTGTTAAATTAACAACCTTCATCAACAATCAAGCCGCCCTCCGCAGGCGCTGCCGGTGGTGTAAATACAGGCGGAGTGAAAGCAGGGGCAGCACTTTCTACAGGCTGCACTGCCTCTGCGGGTGCCTGTGCAGATGCGCCAGTGAAGTGACAGGCGATGGCGCGTTGCAGTGCAACCTGTGGAGTTTCATCATCTGCTACCTGTGCAGGGATATCCGGGTTTAAAATATGCTGATGCCAGGCATTATAACCACCGGATAGCAGGTAGCTGTCCAGCCCCATCAGGCGCAACATCACCGCAGCCTTGGCCGCATTCTCCGAGCCGTTTGAGTAGACTATAACCTTCTTGCCGGAGAGCTCTTTAAGACTGTCTGGTTTGGCAAGCACCGCGATCGGTATATTCTCAGCACCGTCAATGTGGCCATCCTGATAAGATTTATCATCTCGAATATCAACCAGTGTGAAGTCCTGTTTAGATTCGACAATCCATTCCGCCAGCTGCTGCACAGTGACACGGTCTTCCGCTCTCGATGCCGCCTGCGAAATGCGTTCCATATCACTCCAGTTGACACCTGTCGGCGCTTCATCATTACCGCAGGCAGTAAGCATGCTGATGCCGATAAGCGTTAATAACCATTTAAACCCGTGTACCATTTTGCTATCCACCATTGTCAGTTTAACCCACTCTCATAATATTTGTTAATGCGTTCCTGTGCCTCAACGCTGAACTGTGTATCGTAATTTTGCCAGGAAGTTTCCTGACCCAGATTAACCGTGACATGCCGCAGCATATACCCGCCCATCAACACCAGCACCGGCCCAAGAATTGCCAGGGTACGGTTTGCATGCGCCAGATCGATAAACTCAACGACCAGAGGTACCAGCAAACCGAAGACGAAAAATGCACCCCAGAATGCCACCGCGTAACCACCACCTTTAGTCAGATACTCAAGCGCCTGCAACTGCTGTTCAGAACCCGTAGCCAGGTTGATCAGTAATAGTACTACCAGCACAAGTTCGATAGCAATCAGGCCGAGGTCAAACTTTGTAAACAGCCGTTTCTCATCATGCTCTTTTGCAAACAGTATGGTAAAGGCTGCCGCTGTAGACAT
>JARFQI010000018.1 GCA_029287855.1 Arenicellales bacterium
TGGTCGCAATCTACTTTGTTGATAACTCATTTGAGCCTATATCGGCTACAGCTTGTCAGATTCATTGCAGTTTTCCTTTTGCGCATCTTTCTTTTACGCATATAATGGCTTGAGAATCTGAAAAAGATTCTTTTTATCACATAATAAAGTGTTTTTCATAAAGCGCCATTTTAGAGAGGAATGAGTACTAGCAGGGATACCTGGGTGTTGCGCCAGACCTGGTTGTACATAGCAAGAAATGAAGGCCAAGTTCAATATACACTCCTACAACAAAACAGAGGCTCTCAATCCAGCCTCGATCACTGAACTGTCCGAATGGCTAACGTCTACGGCAGCGCTGCAAGTCCCTGATCTTGAAGCCAAGGTAAAGCAATTTCTCTATGTAGAGTGCAGTGATCACGAACGACTGGAATTTCTCGACTGGATACGGCCATTATTGAATAACACAGCACAGGCTGTACGTGCAGTCAATGCTGATGGCAAGCTGCCTTTGGCCGATCATATTATAGGTCATATCGACGGCATTGCTCGAACCTATGCTGTAATGGCTGACCTGTACAAGACCTGCATAACAGGGTTGGCCGCTACGGTGCTGGAAAATTCAAACGCATACCAGAAGATCCGAAAAACAGTACATGAAGATTTGATTTTGGCCTGCTACGGAGGCATTCACTCTCTTACCGAGCAGCTGCGTGCCACTTATGAAGGATATCGCCCTACACCAAAAGGAATATGGCATGAAATTCACCATATTTATAATTACTCTCGTTTTATCATTGATCTAAGTCGGAATAGTGGAGTTGTCGATGAAAGTATTCGAGACGAGTTTTATCTGATAGAGCATGCATATAAACGTAGCTTGCTACTAGGTCTATGTAATCCTTACCACTTTAATGTCGCAACATTTGGTGTTTTAAACAGGACACTGAACAGATGGGCGAACCTGGCCACCCTTCACCATGATATAGATGCAGCAAAGCAACATTGCATGTTCAGTGTTGATGCAGAAAGTGATTACCCGGCGTTACCGGTCTTATCACATAGTGGTGATGTTATGACCTCAGAGCGCTTTTATGTATTGAATACGAAGGATCTTGTTGCATCATTGAAATATCAAGTCGAGGATATGGCGAAAGAGGCCTTCGAAAACCCTAAAAAGAATGCATCCAGCAAATTTTTGCTTCGAATAGAGATGTTTAGGCGATTGGCACTAAATTGGGGAAAGCACCCGGTACGACAGGATACCCGTCATAAAGAAAATGGTACATGTGAAACTGTTGCCGGGTATAACAAGATTATGGAGCATATGGGTTCAATGTTGTTTACGGCGCTTAAGAAAACTCCGCTTGATAAGCAGCGCTGTTGCCTGATTACAGATGCTAGCCAAATGGGGTGTCAGGTTGAAATGGGCCCGGCAAGCACGACACGGTTTAGAGTAGGTGACATGATTGCTATCCGTGATAATAATAACATCGAGGAATGGTCACTCGGCATTGTGCGCTGGGCAAGGTACTCCGATGAAAATAGCATCAGAGTAGGAATGTTTATCATGGGTAGCCAGGCAGAGCGCTGCAAGCTTCAACTGGACCTTTCTTCTGACAAAACTATCGATGTATTGTCAGTCAAAGGGGCATCAAACTTCCCCAGTGATAAAAGAATATTACTGGTACCAATAGGTACATATCGTCCTAGAAAAATGATGGAGTTAATAGGCGCCGACAGCGAACGCATTATTGCAGGAAATCTTGTTATGTCAGGTGTCGATTTCGACGTGATTGATTATAAAATTCTCAGCTGAGAATTTTTCTGTATTGTCATACTCTGTTGTTAGTTTTACCCGGTAAGGGCGAGACCGCCATCAAACGCCAATACCAGTGTTACTCATTCCTCGTAACACGCGCTATAGCTCCATTCATATCAGAAGTAAGAAGATAAATATATGCCGGGACAACACTATCAGCTGTTGATAACGTAGCAGGATCCTCACCAGGAAATATTCGTGCACGCAATAACGACCTGACAGGGCCAGTGTCCAGGGTGTTTATGCGAATATTTGTATTCGTTTCAAGTTCGTCTGCCCATATTTGTGCAAGACCTTCCAGTGCGAAACCTGAAATGCTGTAGGCGCCCCAGTAGGCTTTACCCTGGCGTGCAACTTCTGCACTGCTGAAGATCACGCAGGCGTTATCTGATTCGCGTAATAAATCGAGACAGCATTGTGTCAGCATATAAGGGGCACTGAGATTGACCAGCAGGGCTTTATTCAATAAATCCATAGGATATTGAGACAGCGGCGTCAATGTACCAGGTTCTACGGCACAGTGTATAATTCCATCCAGTCGACCGAATTCGGTTTTTATCAGGTCTGCCATTTCCTCATACTGCGGCAGGCCGGTTGATGCTAGATCAAGTTCGAGTTTGATCGGTTCAGCACCGCCGGCTTCAGTTATCTGGTCATACGTGGCATCGATTCCGCGACTATTCCTGTCGACGAGAATCACAGTAGCACCGCTGACACCCACTGCGACAGCAACAGCGCTGCCGACCGCACCGGCAGCACCAGTGATCAGGTAGACACGGTCTTGCAGGGTTTCTGAGGTTGATGGAAGATGGCTGACGTTTATATCTGTTATTTTCATGATTTCTGTTATCTATAATTTGTTCTATGTTGTGAGTTTCAAGTTCCAGGTCTGCCATTTTTTAGCTTTACCTTATCTCTTTCCCCTTTACTCGTTAGTCTTTTGCTTTGAATCTTCATTCATTTGCCTGGCGCTCTTTTCTGTCTGCTCCGGTGTTTCAATTTCTTTACGTGCCTTTATCCCCATCTCGGCGAATTTACTGGCACCGGGCATCAGGTTGCTCTGGAAAGAACCAACAGCGCGATTATAGTGGGTGATGCTGCTATCAAGGCTACGGCCAACTTTCGAAAGATGTTCGCTAAATATCGCTAACCGCTGATACATTTCTTCACCCAGCACTCGAATTTTCTCGGCATTTTCTGTTAATAATTCCTGCCGCCAGCCGTAGGCTATGGCGCGTAATAGTGCCACCAGACTGGTTGGTGTGGAAAGAATAACTTTCTGACTCATGGCATATTCAAGCAGATTGTGGTCCTGATCAAGGGCGGCACTAAGAAACTGATCACCGGGGATAAACAGAATGACAAAATCGGGTGTTTTTTCGAATTGCCCCCAGTAGCTTTTGGCGGAAAGTTCTTTGACACGCTGGCGAACATTCATCATGTGTCGACGCAGAAATGCCGCCCTGTATTTCACATCAGTAGCCTCTACAGCGCTAAGGTAGGCATCTAGCGGTGTTTTAACATCAATAACGACTTCACGTTTGCCTGGCATGCGAATAATCATGTCGGGTCGTATTGCAGCGTTGCCATTGCTGGTGTGTTCCTGTTGATAGAAATCACAGTGTTCAACCATACCGGCCAGTTCAACCAGTCTTTTCAGCGTGATCTCGCCCCACCGTCCCCGTACTTCAGGGCGGCGGAGGGCTTGAACGAGATTTCTTGTTTCGCCCTGCAAATGTTTCTGGCTCTCGGCAAGAGATTTGATCTGCTGGGAAAGTGCACCATAGGCCTGGTGACGAATTTTTTCCATCAATTGTGCCTGGCGTTCGGTCTTATCCAGTGCATCGCGAATAGGCTTGACCATATTCTCCATTGACTGTTCACGCTGTTGCAGACTGGCTTCGGCACCGCGCTGAAATTTGCCAAGGTTTTCCAGCGCAAGATTGATGAAGGCCTGGTGGTTTTTTTGCAAGGCTTCTGTGGAAAGACTGGCGAAACGCCGTTCCATGTCCTCGAGCGCGCGCTCTGTTGCAGCATGTTCCATCCGTAAGCGTGTGTGCATGCGGATCATACGTTTCTGCTGCAGCATATATGCAATAAGCCATCCGACCAGGGCACCAAGCAATGCAGTGATCCCGGCGAGTATCAGGGCTTCTTGTGCAAAACTGATGACCTGGCCTGAGACCTCGATTGCAATTACCGGTTCAGACATTTACACGGTAGCCTTGCAGTTGCAGAGCCAGTCAATCAGCTCGGCTGGATGGTCGAGGTTACCATCAGCCTGCCATTGGTCAGGGTCATCATCATTTTTAATATATCCGTACCGTGCAATGAGAGTGTGCATTCCAGCACGTCGGCCAGCCTCGATGTCGCGTTCAGCATCACCGACATAAATACATTCACTGGCTTCGCAGCCTGCAAGCTTCGCCGCATAAAACATGGGTGCTGGATCAGGTTTATTTTTCGCCAGGGTGTCGCCACTGACAATACACGCACAGCGCTGATTTAGCGACAGCTTCTGCATCAAAGGTTGTGTAAGAAAGTCCGGTTTATTGGTTACCACGCCCCATAACAAGTTTTGCTCTTCAATAAACTTAAGCACACCATCCATACCGTCAAACAGTTTTGATCGATAGCACAGATGGTTTTCATATATTTCGAGGAATTCCTGCCGCAGCTGTGCAAACTCGGGGTCATCTTTCGTTATGCCGAAGGCAAATCCGAGCATACCAATTGTGCCATGTGAGACATATGGGCGGACACTTTCCAGGCTGCATATTGGCTGCTGGTGCCTGACCAGTAACCTGTTCAGTGTTTCGGATAAATCGGGTGCGGTATCAACCAGAGTGCCATCGAGATCGAACAGTACAGTTTTTAATGCAGGCCTGTTAGTCATCAATAAATGAATAGGTATTCAATTCGGATGTGCTTCTGCAATTTTTCAAGCATGACAGCTAAGCAGGTAGTTGACATCCACGCCAGGGCCCAGGGTATAGCTGCGCGTGACAGGATTATAATGCATTCCTGTCATGTCACCGGTTGCAAGGCCTGCTGCACGGCTCCAGGCCGTCAGTTCAGACGGGCGGATAAATTTGCCATACTCATGCGTCCCTTTCGGTAACAGGTTGAGAATATACTCTGCCCCAACTATCGCCATAACAAAAGACTTTGGGTTTCTATTGATCGTCGACATAAAGACCATGCCGCCGGGCTTGACCAGCTGGGCACAGGCATTAACCACTGATGCCGGGTCAGGGACGTGCTCAAGCATTTCCATGCAGGTCACAATATCAAATTGACCCGCATGTGTTTCTGCCATGTCTTCAGCAGTTATTTGCAGGTATTCGACCTGTTGGCCAGATTCCAGTAGATGCAGTTTGGCTATCTGCAGGGGAGTGGGGGCCATATCTATTCCAGTTACATTGGCCCCGCGTGCTGCCATGCTTTCTGCCAGAATACCACCACCGCATCCGACGTCGATGATCATTTTTCCTGCTATAGGAGCCTGATCATTAATCCACTCCACGCGCAGGGGATTAATTTCGTGCAGTGGCCTGAATTCGCTATTTGGATCCCACCAGCGGCTCGCCAGCTGGTCAAATTTACTGATCTCTGCATGGTCTACATTGTGTGTGTCTGTGGTCATTTAATCACCTGAAAGCAGTACCTGTTCAAAACTGCTGCAATGGTAACAGGATTTGCCCGAGAAGACCGTCAGGAGTTGATTTTTTGTTGCCAGCCTGCTGCACGATGGAGACAGTCTTTGATATCAATTTTTGTCAGCTGGTGATTTTCTACCAGCTGGTTTCCAGCTACCCAGACATCCGAAACCTGCTGACGGCTTGCAGTATAGACGACCTGGGAAATTGGGTCATATAGAGGCTGACACGAGGGGTGAGAGAGGTCGATTGCTGTCATATCCGCCCATTTATTTACTTCCAGCGAGCCGGTGACTTCTGCCAGCCCAAGAGCCCTGGCACCACCCAGTGTCGCTATCTCAAGTGCCTGGTGTGCGGGCAGACTCTGCGGGTTGTTCGATACCGCCTTTGCCAGCAGTGCAGCAGTTCGCATTTCATCCAGCATATCAAGGTCATTATTGCTGGCTGCACCATCTGTGCCGATTCCGACAATCATACCTTTGTCCAGCAGTTTGTTGAGTGGACAAAAGCCGCTGGCAAGTTTCATGTTGGATTGTGGGCAATGGACGGCACTGACGCCATGCTCTGCAAGCATGTCTATCTCTTCGTCCTCTATCTGTGTCAGATGCACAGCAAGCAAGTTGGGTCCAAGTAGATTTAAGTCCTGCAGGCGGGCAATCGGACGTTTGCCATAATTTACCAGAGAATGTTCAATCTCATTCGCGGTTTCATGCAAATGAATATGTACCGGCAGATCCAGTTCATCTGAAAGCATAAGGATTTTTTCGAGTGGATCATCTGACACGGTATAAGGTGCATGCGGTGCCAGTGTTGCGGTCACCAGCTCAACATGGCGCAGATCATCAAATAAGGCCATGCCTTTTTCCAGGTACTCATCGGCGTTCGATGCCCATGGGGTCGGGAAGTCCAGTACTATGAGCCCTGTAACAGCGCGTATACCGAGACGGTCAGCGGTACGGGCCATCACGTCAGGAAAGAAATACATGTCGTTGAAACAGGTCGTACCACTGAGAAGCATTTCTGCAATCGCCAGTTCGACACCATCCTCTATAAAGCGCGGGGTGACCCATTTTTGTTCTGCTGGCCAGATATAGTTGTTCAACCAGTCCATCAGGGCCTTGTCATCTGCCAGGCCGCGCATCAGGCTCATAGATGCATGGGTATGTGCATTGATTAAACCGGGAATCAGCGCATGATTATCGAGCTTTATGTGCTTTGTCGTTTCATAGCGGCTGCTAATGGCATCAGTTGGCAGAATATCAATGATGCGGTTCTGATTAACAACCAGACTGTGATTCTGCAGACAGATTTCTTTCGGTACAACAGGAATCAGCCACTTTGGTGAAACGATGAGATCGATTGGGTCCATTTAATGCATAGAGTCGTTATTGTTAGCTGTCGAGGGTACCCTTGATGAGACAAACAGGCAAGGAGCAGAGGACTCTAGCTCCCAGCCGGATATAAATAGATTCAAGGCCGCGTGTTGAAAATTTTTCTATTCTCGTCCAGTTCAAAAAGAATATCTGCTTTTTCAGGTAATGTATCTAGAAGATGTTCTGTGATGCGCTGATAGTACTGAATAAATCTTTTAACGCCATTGTCATCCATGACCTTGTTACTGTCTGTGTCTGAGGAGGCTAACGATATTGAACTTCTTAGTTTATGTTCCTGCTCCAGCCGCCATTGAAACACGCAGTCAAAGGAAGGGGCTTTCAGCATTATCCAGATATCAACCAGGTTAAATAGCTCCTGGTATATCTCACCCAGTTGCCGGTTGACATAGTTTCGCCAGGTGCCATCAGGGTCTTCTTCTTTCTCAAGATCGTTGATGTCAGTCAGCAATTCATCTGCTGTTTGAGGGACAGCTCCAACGCACCAGCCTTCCAGTATGATGACGTCAGTTGGCGGATTGACTGTATCCCATTCGTCCTCTGGAAAACGGTCATCAACTGATTTGTCAAAGCGGGGTACTCGCGTGATATTTGTTCCCTCCGTGAGACTTTTTATAACTTCAAGGGCCAGCGAAATATCGTGAGTGCCCGGTACGCCACGTGTGGCCATAAGAGGATGGATTGTTTTTGATAGTAATTCGCGCTGCCTGAGAGTTAGATAGAAATCATCTATTGATAGAACGACGACATTCAGCTGGTAATTTTCTCGCAGCAATAGCGCAAGATAATCTGCCAGGGTACTTTTACCTGAACCTTGAGAACCATTGATACCGACAATGTGTGTTTTTTGGTTGTTTTGCGACTCGACAAAGATTTTTTCTGCCATCGGGGCAAACCACTGCTGTGCATCAGTCGCATATGATTCTGGTAATCTGTGCCTGGCAATAAACTCTGCCAGGTCCGGACCTGGAACATTATTTTTCATATTATTAGAGAGCTCTATTGCCGTTGATATATAATTTGCGGTCTACAGAATCAGTGATCATTAAATTATTCCTGCTGCTGTAAGCGTAGCCTGCGACTCTCGTGAGTTAACTTGTGTTGTAGATTACTTCGTCATGTTATTCCTCGCAATGGTGTATTTACGATGAATTACTTCATATAAATTTTGCTGAAAGTTAATCAGCCCGGTAAACCTTATGCGTTTTCATCTATTTCAACATGCTGCTTTTGAAGGTCCTGCTGCAATACAGAGCTGGATTACAGAAAACGGCCACAGCCTGACAACAACGAAATTATTTCGTGGTGATCCGATGCCATCACAGGATGATTTCGATTTCCTTATCATCATGGGTGGCCCTATGGGAGTGGAGGATTTCGAGCAGCACCCATGGCTTGCAGAAGAAAGGGAGTTTATTTTTCAGTCTATCGAGGCGGATAAATACATGCTCGGAATCTGCCTGGGAGCCCAGCTAATAGCCCGTGCCTGTGGTGCAAAAGTGACAAAAAATCTACACAGGGAAATCGGCTGGTTCGATGTGACTATTGATACTGAGAATCTTCCTGAAGTACTGCAGAATGTTTTTCCTGCAAAGACTGAAGTCTTTCACTGGCATGGCGATACCTTTGAGGTTCCGCAAGGTGCCAGCCATTTTGCATCAAGCGAAGCCTGTAGTAACCAGGGGTTTATACTAAATGAAAAAGTTTTCGGTTTGCAGTTTCATATTGAAACAACAGCTGAATCTGCAGCTTCGCTGATACTTAATTGCGGCGATGAACTGGATGGGTCCAGCTATGTGCAATCAGCATCAGAAATACTGAGTAACTCAACACGCTTTAATAAGATAAATCAGTTATTGTCTGCAATACTGAAAAATCTCACTTCTCAGGCTGCTGAGCAGGACAATAGATGATACGCATTTGACGTTATCGGTTTGAGTTTAATCAACCAGGCAGCTACCTGAAATAACACAATTTCGATCTGTATCTTTGGCTTCATATAGAGCCTGGTCAGCAGATATAAATAGGCTCTCAAGATTTATCTGTAACTGGCAACAGCATAACTTGCGGTGCTATAAAAAAGGTTTAGCATTAAGTGTCATTGCAGTACACGCAATTAATCCGCGAAGTTTACAGCGAGGTTTGTGGCATCTAGCGGTGAAGAAACCTGTAGTAGCATGCCAGATTCTTTTCCGCCAATTCTAGCGCAGACGTCTGATTTGCGTATCTCTCGTTGCAGAATTTGCCCTGCTTTTTTCAACGTTTCATCGCCGACGGTATGACCAAAAGTGTGATTGATACTCTTGAATTTATCGATGTCCATTACAATCATTGAAAGTTCAGTGTTGTTGCGCTGGAAAGGCCCGTCAGTACCTGTCCTTTCTCATAAAATGCACGTCGGTTATATAAACCGGTAAGC
Organism: Arenicellales bacterium; assembly: GCA_029287855.1. Lineage (GTDB taxonomy): Bacteria > Pseudomonadota > Gammaproteobacteria > BMS3Bbin11 > BMS3Bbin11 > BMS3Bbin11. The sequence goes on from JARFQI010000018.1 coordinate 9,271, forward strand.
ACATCGATTCTTGCCAGTTTCTCTGCGCGATCTTTCGTATTTTTGTGATCATCGTTCAGTTTGAAGCTCTGGTGCATTGCTGAAGAAAGCACTTTGCCTCTACGTGATGTAGAGAGGTAAAAGAGGATAGTCGCTAAGCCCATATCGACCGTATACAGATTTCCCTGTGATAAAAACCAAATAGTAATGAGTAACATAACGGTGGCAATAGTTACCAGTGCAATTCACTACGAAATAAATATTCAGATGGTGGGGTAAGGGATTATTTTTATAACACCTGGGTTATCTTTCACAATGATGAAATAATTTACAGCTAGGACAGGTAGTCATCGACATTGACTCCATCAATCTGTTCTTTGGCAAGAAATTTGTTCGCATATTCAAGATAGATACCACTGGTTAAAAACAGTTCGAATAAATCCGGGTCTATATGATTATCATTTCGCATAAAACTTAGAATTCGAATTGATTCACTTAATGTCTTTGCTTTTTTATATGGCCTGTCTGAAGCAGTTAACGCCTCAAAAATATCTGCGATCACCATCATACGTGAGGTCAGTGGCTGTTCACCCATCAGCAGTCTGCGGGGGTATCCTGTACCATCCATCGTTTCGTGATGGCTACCAGCAATCAATGGCACGTTGCGTAAATACCTGGGGTAGGGCAGATTACTCAACATTTTTATGGTCTGTATCATGTGGCCATTGATCATGTAACGTTCTTCTTCGCTTAATGTACCGCGCTGAATGGAAAGATTATATAACTCACCCCGGTTATATTTATGTTCAGGAGTATCTACTCTAAACCCCCATGGATTATCCTCGGCCAACAGGTCTGAATCCTGGCGAGTAATTAAGTGTTCTGGTTTGTCAGCCAGTAATTTTTCTTCGGCAGGCAGCGAAACCTTATGATTTTTCTTTCGGTTTAATTCTTCCCACGACAAACCGGAATTATCATCCAGTGTGCGCATCCATGTCGTATCTGCGATGTCATGCAGACGTGCAATTTTCTCATCGTCCATAAACTCGCCACCGATATTACAATCGGCGACAAATGCAAAATCATCATCTATTTTTTTATGCTGCGACTTTAATTCTTCTAAAAGGACTTCTTTAGTGCCGCCTGAAGCAATTTGTTGCCAGTATTCAATTTCCGCATCACGTTTTAATACCTCGAAGCGCATTCTGACCTCGTGAATTCGATCATAGATAGTTTCAAGCTTTGTTGCCTTATCAACGACATATTCCGGCGTAGTTACTTTTCCGCAGTCATGTAACCAGCAGGCAATATTGAGTTCTTCCCACTGTTTCTCATCGAGATTGAAATCCTTGAAATTATTATCATTACTTTCACAGGCCGCTTTTGCCAGCATCATGGTGATTTCTGGCACACGCTGGCAATGCCCGCCTGTATAGGGAGACTTGGCATC
>JARFQI010000028.1 GCA_029287855.1 Arenicellales bacterium
GATCAGGCTGAACGCCTCACTGCGCGAGCGGTGCCTGCTTATTTTCGTAATTAATCTAACTGCCTGTCTTCAAACAAAAATGATCAATTACTGTAATGAGTGACCAACTGTAATACATATAGTTCGAGGAAAACCGGCAACAATGAGTGATGTTATAGAATGGTTATGGGTTTGTTACAGAAACGTGATATTTGAAGCAGAATTCGTAAAAATCACATCATTCCAATCCACGCCAGAATCCAGCCTTTGATTTTGACATACTCTTAAAACTTAAAACTTAAAACTTGAAACTTAAAACTTGAAACTAAAAACCATTACCAATGACAGATCTCCATTCTATCTGTAGAATAGCTCACCCATACACAAATGAGATAGCACTTCATTGAGTGAACTACCTGTCTGGGCACTGTTTGTCATCCTTGCCCTGCTCATTGCCTGCTCCGCCTTCTTTTCATCATCCGAAACAGCAATGATGGCGTTAAATCGTTACCGTCTGAAGAACCTGGCTGAAAACGGACACCGCAGTGCAAAACTGGCAAGCCGTCTACTCGAGCGCCCGGACCGGCTGCTTGGAGTCATTCTGCTGGGCAACAACCTGGTTAATCTTTCCGCGGCCTCAATCAGCACCATTGCCGCCTTGCGTCTCTATGGTGAACCGGCCATTGCTCTCTTCACTTTTATACTCACTCTCGTGGTACTGATATTTGCCGAAGTTGCACCGAAAACTCTGGCGATGCGCCACCCGGAAAGTATTGCGTACCCGGCTTCCTATATCCTGATCGTGCTGTTGTGGCTACTCTATCCCCTGGTCTGGGTCATTAACCTGATTGCCAACCAGGTACTTCGTCTATTTAACAGCAATCAAGAATACAATCAGGATGCACTGAACAAGGATGAGCTACGCACGGTAGTCAGTGAAGCTGAAAGCCTAATCCCAAAAAGTCATCATGATATGCTGATGAGCATTCTCGATCTCGAGCGAATCACAGTAGAAGATATCATGGTCCCACGCAATGCCATTGAGTGCATCGATCTGGATGATGAATGGGACGAGATCCTCGAACAACTGGCCACCAGCCATCACACTCGTCTACCTGTGTTTCAGGGCAATATCGACAATGTTGTAGGTGTACTGCATCTAAGGCGCGCAATACACGCTATCCAGATGGATAACCTGGATCGTGAAAAACTGATGAAAATTCTACGGCCTGCTTACTTCGTTCCGGTTGATACACCGGTCATGCAGCAGTTGTTAATCATGCAAAATGAGCACCATCGCCTGGGGCTGGCTGTAGATGAATACGGAGACCTTCAGGGCATGGTCACGATGGATGAAATTCTTGAAGAAATCGTTGGTGAGTTTACTACTCAGGCGATCGGTGAGGCCCCGGATGTGCATAAACAAAGTGATGGCTCATTCATGGTTTATGGAATGGCATCCATTCGCGATGTCAATCGTAATATGGGCTGGGAGCTGCCCGTAGACGGCCCCAAAACACTTAATGGTCTGATACTGGAAAGGCTGGAAGACATACCACAACCAGGAACTACCATGCTGATAGATAACTATCCTGTTGAGGTGGTGCAGACAAAAGGCGCTGCCGTCAGGATGGCACGCATTTATCCACGTGTAGAATCAGATGATGACGAAACGCCTGCAGATTAGCAGCGCAAGGCTTACAGCAGGGAATAGGTTCCCCTATTGCTGTTTTTCACCTTCTGCAGCTCCTTCTCAGCAAGCGACAGGGCGTCGGTAAGTGCGGTGGTTTGAGTCAGCAGAACGGCACCAATAGAACCTGACAGCCTGACCGGACGCTGTACCTGAGAAATATGCAGCAGAATTCTTTCAATCAGTCTGTTCGCTATAGTCCGTGAAACATTGGAGGTTATGACAACAAATTCGTCACCGCCCAGCCTGTATAACTCGTCATCATCGCGGATATTAGAAAAAATTGATTTGGCAAATGCCCTGAGAGCAAGATCACCGACATCATGGCCTTTAGATTCATTTATTTCTTTGCAGTAGTCCATGTCGAAAAGAAGCAACAATCGTCCATCCTGTTCGGCCCTAACATAAATGCCCTGATCATAATCTTCGTAGAGCTTCACACTATTGTAAACCTTGGTCAGCTGGTCAAAATAGGCATTTTGTTCAGGAGTGATCAGACCGGTTGTATCAATATTGACCCCAGACATGGTTAGTGGAACACCATTCTTATCCCGTGAATGAACTTCTACCCTAACTTCACAGTTCTTAACAACTCCATCCGGCCTGTTGACCTGGTGCTGTATGATAAAAAAATCATCCTGATCACGGCCTTCGACAACGCCTCTGTATTTATTCTGGTCTGCTGGCGACATACCGGAGACCATCGGCAACATTTTCTCGTTAAATGGTATCCATTGCCCGGGTGACCATTGTCCTTCCATGCCCCACAAACGGATCATCGCTTCATCGAGCCTGACCAGGTCATTAAGATTATTCCTTAACCATGTGCTGATACCGGCTTTCTTCAGAATTAAATGAAAAAAATCCTCTTCGTGTTCATCGATGTATTTTAAGTAGTCCTGCTGATTCATATCATCCTTTACTTAAGATCACTGATTGTCTGTTGCCCATTCAGGCAAAACATGTAAAATTTTTCTATCGCAAGTATGCTAATAAAGAGTATCTCATCTGACAGTACTTCGATATCATTGCAGATAATTACATTTGAAACTAACGTTCCGCCATCTTTTTTGCTACGTTGTTACGGACATACTGAGGCAACGCCTCAGCAGGATCAGTTTCCTTACCCTGGACTGATTCATGCAATGCCAGTCGTGCAACATCAGCCGCATGAGGAAACTGGGAATCGATACCCGTAATAATACGTCTTTCCGTTTGCATCTGGCAAAATTCATCTTTGTATCGATCCCAACCGGTGCCTGTAACAATTATGCTCGCCTGTTCTGGCAAATGTATCTCTTCGAGAGATGAAACTGTGACTTCACCCTGCAACTCTGGTGGTACATTATCACCAGACAGATACAATCCAAAATAGACTTGATCCATGCGTGCATCGATAACACTTAACACCAGCCCTTGCTGAGGGAATGCCAAAGCAGCCAGGGAAGACACAGCAACAAGCTTGCACTCGCGCGCCAGTGCCAGGCCCTGCATCATCGCTGCGCCAATTCGAAGCCCGGTAAAAGACCCCGGACCAGCACCATAAGCAAACAGATCTATATTCTCAAGAGCTGTGTCATTTTCATCCAGCAAATCATTTATCATAGGCAGCAAATGCTCTGCATGACCACGTCCTATGACCTCAAACCTCTCGCTCACACCCTGATCAGTCAACAAAGCAACCGAACAGGCTTCCGTAGAGCTATCGAGAGCAAGAATATTCATATTTGACCTTTGCATTAGCCATAATCAGTCTGTAACTCTGCGCGCCTGATGCACATTTGGTAATTCATTGATACGCGTTAATAGCTTGCTCAACCTGGACAGGTTCTCAATTTCAAGACTTAGCTTCATGGTTGCCTCATGAGTTTTGCTGTCAGAATTTGTGTTTACAGCTGTCACATTGATTTTTTCATTAGAAAGCAACGCAGTAATGTCATGCAGTAGCCCCTTACGATCATAGGCAACAATCTGTATATCTACGCTGTAGACATCCTGCTCCGGGCCTCCCCAATTGACTTCGATCAGGTGCTGATCATCGTTATTCATAGCATGCAGAATGTTTGGACAATCGCTGCGATGAATACTGACACCCCTGCCCTGCGTGATAAAGCCGACAATGTCATCACCCGGTAAAGGCTTGCAGCATTTGGCCATCTGCGTCATCAGGTTGCCGACGCCAAGCACCTGAATATCTGACTTTCCTTTCCCTGCAGGTGTTTGCCGCAGCTTCAGCTCCGGCTGCTTTTTACTCTGCGGACTCAGGTATTGCTGCAGTGCGTTAGCAATGTGAGTGGTCTTGACTTCTCCGCGCCCGAGGGCTGCCATCATATCACTGGTTTTGCCGAACTTTAACTGCTGCGCCAGCTTATCTATACTGACATCCCTCAACCCCAGGCGCACCAGTTCTTTTTCTAAAATCACCCTGCCATCAGCAGCATTCTGATCATGCTCCTGGTAGCGAAACCAATGCTGAATTTTTGACCTGGCGCGGTGTGATTTAGTATACCCAAGGTGTGGGTTGATCCAGTCCCGACTGGGTTGACCTTCCTTTATCGTCAGAATCTCTACCTTGTCGCCGGTTTTAAGAGTGTAAGTCAGTGGTACGATCGCACCATTGATCTTGGCTCCGCGACAACGATGCCCGACTTCAGTGTGAATTGTATAGGCAAAATCCAGTGGTGTTGAACCGCCAGGCAGATCAATAATCTTACCGGCAGGAGTAAAAACATATACACGGTCTTCAAACACCTGGCTGCGGAATTCAGCTACAAAATCACTGCCGTCCGCCGCTTCGTCTTTCCATTCTAGCAGTTGCCTTAACCAGGCAATTTTTCGATCAAAGCCCTCATCATGGCCAACACCTTCCTTGTAACGCCAGTGTGCAGCAACACCGAGTTCACAGCGATCATGCATGGCCCTGGTCCGTATCTGTATCTCAACCAGTTTTCCTTCAGGTCCATGCACTGCAGTGTGTATAGACTGGTAGTTGTTGTTTTTGGGCGACGTGATGTAGTCATCGAATTCTTCTTTGACATATGGCCATAATGAATGTGCGATGCCGAGAGCTGCATAACATTCCGGAATAGTATCGACCAGAATACGCACCGCCCGCACATCAAATATCTGGTCGATGTCGACATTCTTACGCATCATCTTTCGATAGATGCTGTAGATGTGTTTGACCCTGCCGGTAACCTCAGCCCGGATATCGGCTTTGTTCAATTCGTCCTGCAGACTTGACATAAAATGATCAAGATAGATTTCGCGATCTACACGTCGTTCATCGAGGCTTTTTGCAATACGGTGGTATGCTTTAGGTTGCAAATACCGCAGTGACAAATCTTCCAGCTGCCATTTCAACTGCCAGATTCCCAGTCGATTGGCCAGTGGTGCAAAAATCTCCTGCGTCTGTGCTGCAATCCTCTGCTGCTGTTCAGCCGGACTATTTTTTAAATGCCGCAATCGCTGCAGACGGTCGGCGAGCTTGATCAGGACAACCCTGACATCCTCGACCATGGCCAACAACATTTTTCGGAGATTTTCTCCATCTATTTGAGATGACTGGCCTGGCTTAAGACTCTTATCTGTAACTGGCATAATATCCATGCGATGAACACCACTTACCAGCCCCGCAATAACCTCTCCAAAATCCTTTTTTATATTTTCTATGCGTTCATCATCTAATACCGTGGCATCATGCAATATACCGGCAACCAGAGTATCGTTGTCTACCTGCAGCTCATATAAAATTTTTGCTACCTCAAGTGATATACTGAGCTTCTCCTGCGCATCATCCTCAGCTATCTCAGCCTGGCGAAATGCAAACGCTCTGCGCACCAGTTCAATATCGGCAGACGAAGAATTTTCATCCAACAGTGCTTTCAACCAGTGCTCAAGGTTAGCGTTTGCTGCTTGCACTTTATCTAATAGAGAGCTAACCATGATACTTAGCTGTCGGAAGTATTGTCTGGCTGATCGAGTTGCTGGCTTTCTTGATGAACCTCTCTAACAGTATTACCAAACCAGAATGATTCTTCCTTATCAAGAAACTCTTGTATCGGCATATAGTGCGAACCGTCACAGGAAAATGTCAGGCCTACCATACCGTTGATGATATTAATCGAACTTGAACGCAGATAAATGGTTTCATCACCAAAACGTAGGTGCTTGAACTGCTTGAAACAGGCCTTAACCTGCGCAGGTGTAATGGTTGCCATGTCTGTATATTGCCGCCACGGATAAGCCAGCGACAAATCAGGATCCAGTATCTCATCAATGGTAAGAATACGATAACTGTACGGATCATCGATCAGCCAGATGGAACAACGTCCACTAGAGAAATGAATCTTGGCATGAAATACACCGTGCTCAGCAATCAATGTTTCAAAACGGGAAAGCACCTCATCGATATGTTCATCAAGCTGGCTGGTAAAACGCTGCTGCAAAAATAGAGTGCCACGTACTGCCGGATCGCCGCGATACTGATTCCATTTCGGGATAGATGCAGTAAGATGACTATCACGAAGCATATCATTGACAGAGAAATCCGCTGCAACAAAACCCAGTAGTTGATTGTCTCTGTTCACTGCCTGCAATGCGGTAATACATTCACGACCGTCATAGTCACTTCGATATACCGAAGACAGCATAATGCCCATATAGGGCAAATGCTTGGTTAGGTAAGGGCGTTCCTGCAAATCTCTGCCTAGCCAGGAATCATCAATCCTGTCGGGCAGGATCATGCAGCTTATCACATGGCCCTCAACATTCCACGCATATAGCAGGCTGCAATCTGGGATGGCTCCAATTTCATGCCGGAGTATCTCATCGATTTGTTTCTGATCTGGCCAGATCTCGCTGCACATTTCGGCAAGTTCAGCCAGCGGCTGCTTGATACGCTTTGCCAGCTGCTCTTTTTTAGCAAGAATGAGAGTGTGTACTGAGTTCGGGTCTGCCATTTTCTTTATATTTGGGTTCGCTATCCTTCTCTTTCGTTAGCTACTACTCTATTCTAAAGTTTACAAGATTCTCTCTAAATGTATTTGGCCCCTCAGGTAAAACTGATGCAGGACAGTATGCTGTGAATAACACTGATTCGAAAGGCCATGCAGATGTTTTTGTTGCCGTTAACACATAGCTAAAACACTTTCAGCTGACACTTTATAACGTGAATTCGTGACTGCCGTTCTGCAGTTGCAGGATTTATCAAAATTGTCAGTTGCTAGCTACTGGTCCGGGTCCAGATACTCAACTCTAATACGCGTTATGTCATCTTCAATTTCTGGCATATTGCCAATTGCCTGCAGTGCCAGGTTCATTGCTTTTTCAACTACCTCATGCGTGAGTATGACTATCGGTACACTAGCACCATGATGGTGAGGTACTTTCTGCACTATCGCCTCGATGCTAATGCCATTATCACCGAGTATTTTTGTGACGCCTGCCAGAACATTTGGCTGATCCAGTGCCTTAATCCTCAGGAACCAGGCGCTGCTGACTTCTTCTATCGGCAGGATGGCCGTGTCATCCAGTGCATCAGCCTGGAATGCCAGGTGGGGTACCCGATTTTCAGGATCGGTGGTTAGTGCACGAACAACATCGACAAGATCTGCAACAACAGCTGATGCTGTCGGGTCGGCGCCGGCGCCGGCGCCATAATACAATGTCGGCCCCACTGCATCGCCATTGACCAGTATTGCATTCATTACGCCATCAACATTCGCTAATAAACGCTTTTCTGGAATCAGCGTAGGATGAACCCGAAGCTCAACACCCTTTTCCGTACGTCTTGCAATACCCAGATGTTTGATGCGGAACCCAAGGTCTGCGGCATCTGATACATCCTGCGTCGTCAGAGAGCGCATACCTTCGGTGTAGGCCTTGTCAAACTGCAAAGGGATACCAAAAGCTATCGATGCCAGGATTGTCAGTTTATGTGCAGCATCGATGCCCTCGACATCGAAAGTAGGGTCTGCTTCTGCGTAACCCAGTTGCTGCGCCTCTGCCAGCACATCATCAAAGCTGCGTCCTTTATCGCGCATCTCAGTAAGTATAAAATTGCTGGTCCCATTGATGATACCGGCCAGCCACTGTACACGATTACCGGCCAGGCCTTCGCGAACTGCCTTGATGATAGGGATGCCACCTGCTACCGCAGCCTCGAAGGCGACTGTCACTCCCATTTTCTGTGCGGCAGAAAAAATTTCATTACCATGTACCGCTATCAATGCCTTGTTGGCGGTCACAACATGCTTGCCATTGGCAATCGCTTGCAGAACCAGTTCCAGCGCCAGGGTGTCTCCGCCTATCAACTCAACCACGACATCGATATCTGGCTGGTTGACGATTTCAAATGGATCCGTCGTAAGAGTGATCGAACTGGTATCACAGATCCTTGGTTTGTCCATCGACCGAACTGAAGCCATGGTAACCTGAATACCACGTCCGGCCCGGCGGGTTATTTCATCGGCATTTCGTTGTAATACGTTAACCGTGCCACCACCAACTGTTCCTAGCCCTAAAATGCCTATATTTACAGGTTTCATTGATTCTCTTCTATGTTGCTGTGATTGCTAATAATATTCTGATTCTGATGCGGGATAGGGATTACTATTTACGAATCTCTGCGCAGCATCTCACGAATCCCGCGAACAGCCTGACGGGTACGCTGCTCATTTTCAATCAGGCTAAAACGCACATGATCGTCTCCATATTCACCAAACCCTATACCTGGAGAAACTGCAACTTTTGCCTCCTTCAGCATTTTCTTGGCAAATTCCAACGATCCCATATGTTTATACATATCCGGTATCTCAGCCCAGACGAACATGGTGGCTTTAGGCTTCTCTACCGGCCAGCCAGCAGCCGTCAGGCCTTCGCACAGGACATCCCTGCGGTACTGATACATGCCCCTGATTCTTTCTACTTCATCATCACACTGCTCGAGGGCAACGATCGCTGCTACCTGTATCGGAGTGAACATGCCGTAATCAAGATATGACTTCATTCGGGCAAGTGCCGAAACCAGCTCCTCATTGCCCACCATGAAACCAACTCGCCATCCCGGCATATTGTAACTCTTCGACAGGCTAAAGAATTCAACAGCGATATCCTTGGCACCGGGTACCTGCATGATAGAAGGCGCCTTATAGCCGTCAAACACGATATCGGCATAGGCAATATCGTGAACGACCCAGATGTCATGTTCTTTTGCTATTGCGACGACCCGGCTAAGAAAGTCCAGATCGACGCACTGTGTGGTCGGATTGCCGGGAAAATTTATTACCAGCATTTTTGGTCTTGGCCATGATGTCTTGATGGCTTTTTCGATTTCTGCAAAAAAATCTCCACCTTTTACCAGCGGAATATGGCGGATATCCGCACCAGCAATGACAAAGCCATAAGGATGAATAGGGTAGCTCGGGTTAGGCACCAGTACTGCATCTCCTGTTTCTACTGTTGCCAGGGCAAGATGCGCCAGGCCTTCCTTGGAACCGATGGTCACTATAGCTTCGCTATCCATGTCGAGATCAACATCATAATGCTTTTTGTACCAGCCACAGATCGCTTTTCGTAACCGAGGGATACCGCGTGAAAGAGAATAGCGATGAGTATCCGGTCGCTGGGCTGCCTCGCACATCTTGTCGACGATTAACTGCGGCGTCGCCTGATCAGGGTTTCCCATCCCGAAATCAATAATATCCTCGCCACGCTGTCTCGCATCCGCCTTAAGCGCATTTACGATATTAAAAACGTAGGGAGGTAGTCTCTTAATACGGGCAAATTGTTCCATTTCTACTCAACTGATTAAATGATCGGTCAGATCGCCGAAGAGGTGAATCATATACGACAAAAACAGCGAACAATACTGACCCCTGCGATAACTGTCAAATTGAATAAACAGTTTCAGGCATTATGTTTCAAGCGTTCATTCAGTGTTTCAACAAGCCTGATCTCACTAATAACTGAAAACCGAAAATCGAACGCATATTTTACTCGTTTTTCCTGATTGCGACCTGTCGCAATATCTCCAGTCTGGTTAGCGAATCAGCATCACCCCAACTCAAAATCTCCTGCAGTGAGCGAAAACAGCCCATGCAAATATCATCATCGCCTAAACAGCAATGGTCAATACAGGGGGATGGTACTTGATTGTCAATTCTAGTTCGCATTGCGGGTCGCCAGCTGTATACGCCTCATGCCCTCCTGCAGGTTTTCAATTGTGTTGGCATATGAAAAACGTACATATACCCTGCTATTGTTGCTGCCAAAATCTTCACCAGGGGTAATGGCAACTCCTGCATCATGCAATAGAGTATCGCATAGCTTCATCGAATCATCACTGATGGCGCTGCAATCGGCGTAGATATAGAAAGCGCCGCCCGGTCGAGTCCTGACCTTGAATCCTGTCTGCTCGATCAATGGCAGTAAAATATCCCTGCGCTGGTGAAAAATATCGCGACGTCGGAGCAGCTCAGGCCGGGTTTCCGTATCCAGGGCAGCCAGTGCTGCGTATTGGGAGATTGTTGGAGCAGCCAGGAACATATTCTGCGCCAGGCGGTTTGCTACCTCAATATATTGATCCGGAACAACCAGCCAGCCAACACGCCAGCCTGTCATGCCGTAAAACTTGGAAAAGCTATTGATGACAAATAGCTGATCGCCATAGCTCAGCGCGCTGGGAACCTGCTGATTGTAAACCAGGCCATGATAAATCTCATCGACAATCAGGTGTGCGCCCTTGCCCTGTACCAGTTGATAAATCTCTGATAGCTGATCTGGTGAAATCAGTGTTCCCGTCGGATTTGACGGACTGGCGATCAACACAACGCGGGTATTGTCACGCCAGTTTCTCTCGACCAGTTCTGCACTGAGCTGGTAGTCGGTTTCCTGATTGACTGCCACTGCCTGGACATCAGCATTAAATAAACTGGCGATATGCCTATTACAGGGATAACCCGGATCAGCCATCATGATGCCGTCAGCCGGATCGAGCAGCGTGGCCATTACCAGCTGCAGAGCACCCGATGCACCGGGTGTTACAATTATCCGCTGGGCATCGATCATTACCTGTTCGGAATACTGATTGGCAATGGCGTCCCTTAATTCAGGCAAGCCGTTTGCAGCAGTATAATGGGTACGCTTCTCATCCAGCGCCTGTTTGCCTGCCCGGATAACTGTTGCCGGCGAGGCGAAGTCCGGCTCACCGATTTCCATGTGAATAATCGAGCGACCCTGCGCCTCCAGTTCCCTTGCCTGCTGCAAAATCCTCATAACATGGAACGGCGCAATCTGCTGTGCCCGTTTAGCCATTCTCGCAGTCATTCTGAAAGCCTGTATTCTGACATCTGTCAGCCAAAGTTCCTGAGCAGGTAGTCTATGGTCAACATTGGTTCATTAAAAGTACCCTGAGGGTCTTCGATAAGCTCCACAGGCTGCCCCGGGTCACCCAGTTGATCCAGTACCAGCCCTGCACCGATAAACGGCTCATTGCGCGTGTAGGAAGTCACTGTGATAATAACCGGCAGGCCTGCCCCTGTGGCTGACAGGCAACCGTTTTCGGAATCCTCAAAAGCAACGCATTGGTCAGCCTTTAGAGCCATTTTCTCCAGCACCAGCTGGTAAATCTCCGGTGATGGTTTTTTGTTCTCGACAATATCTCCGGCAGCGATAATATCGAACCAGTCGAGCACATCTTCACCCAGATTGCTGCTGAGTAAATACTGAACATTTGATGGTGCAGTAGTGGTAGCTATCGCCAATCGAATGCCTGCCTCCCGTGCCTCTGTAAAGATCCTTGCGACACCGCTGCGCAGAGGTATTAATCCAGTCAATAACATTTCCTTGAATATTTCTGTTTTGGTGATATAGATTTCAGCGATCAGCTCCTGTAGAGGCCTATCAGCAGGCAATTCTGGGTGATAGTTCTCAACAAAGAATTTCATCCGCTCTTTACCACCAGTAACTGCCAGCAGTTCACCATACCTCTGTTTACTCCAGTTCCAGTCTACTCCGAGACTTTCAAATGCCCTGTTATAGGCGACACGGTGACCGTTCATCTCGGTATCGGCTAAAGTACCATCGACGTCAAAGATCAATGCTTTCAGTGACATAGTAATTTATCAACCCCTTATTAGTTAATCCTTGTTGCAACACACCATAGAAATCTGCTATATGTTCGCGTCGTTAAATTTTCAATAGATTATCGCAGGAGACGCTACATGGCGGCCAGCAAAAAAACTGACCAGGAAGACACACTGATTCACGGTATTGAGCCCTATACTGCGAAAAAGAGTGAAGAGTACATGAACCCTAAGCAACACGAGCACTTTCGCAATATTCTGACCGCATGGCGCCAGGAACTGCTTGATGAAGTCTCACGTACCGTGCATTCAATGCAGGACGAAACAGAAAACCATCCTGACCCGAATGACAGGGCCAGTCAGGAAACAGATATTTCTCTTGAACTGCGTAGCCGTGACCGCGAAAGGAAATTAATCAAGAAGATCGATGAGTCGCTGGATCTTATTGAGACATCAGACTATGGATACTGTGATTCCTGCGGCGTTGAAATTGGCATACAACGGCTGGAAGCCCGTCCTACTGCAACTATGTGTATTGATTGCAAAACACTGGATGAAATTCGCGAAAAACAACGCGCCTGATCAAAACCAAAATTCACCCCGTCTGACTAGCTTTCCGTCCGACAATGAACACCATGCCATTTAAGGCGGCATGGTGGTTTCGAAATCCCCATTTCCAGACCATCTGGCCTGCCCTTTTTCGATATACCCCGCAGCCTGACTATCAACGTCAGCGTATTGAACTGCGTGATGGCGATTTTATCGACATCGACTGGTGCGGCAATAATCTGCACGACAGGCCTGTAGTTATGCTGCTACACGGTCTTGAAGGAAGTTCTGATTCACAGTATATCCGCGGTTTAGCAGGCTTATTGAGTAAACTTGGATGGCGCGCTGCGGCAATCAACTTTCGTGGTTGTAGTGGTGAAGCGAATCGACTGGCGAGGAGTTACCACTCTGGCGCAACGGCTGACCTCGATGAAATCGTTGATTTCATCTCACAGCATCAGCCAGAAACACCTCTGCATGCTGTTGGTTTCTCACTGGGTGGCAACCTGTTATTGAAGTGGTGTGCAGAAAAAGGCAATCGCTGTCCGCTACATTCCGCTGTAGCAGTTTCAGTGCCCTATGACCTGTCAATTGCTTCGCAGACACTTGATCGAAAAACAGGCATCGCCAGCATCTATCGCGTGCGGCTGCTACAGAGTTTAAAGAAAAAGGCCCTGCAAAAGGCAAGACAGGGGCTAATTGAACTGGATGAGCCAGTGATCGACGACATATGCAGTCTCGCCGAGTTCGATCAACGACTCACAGCGCCGCTACACGGTTTCGAAAGTGCTGATGATTATTACTCGAGGGCAAGCTGTTCGCCACATCTGGGTAAGTTAACCATCCCGACACTACTAATACATGCAACTGATGATCCGTTTATGGATAGTCAGGGTATTCCACATGAAGCCGACCTGTCCGATTCAACACAACTTGAACTGTCCCCGCATGGAGGCCATGT
>JARFQI010000033.1 GCA_029287855.1 Arenicellales bacterium
CAGGATCTGGGGCGAAAATATGTCAGATACATCAACCATACATACAAGCGAACTGGAACATTATGGGAAGGCCGTTTTAAATCCAGCCTTGTCGATTCTAATGACTATCTGCTTACCTGTATGCGCTATATAGAACTTAATCCTGTCCGTGCTGGGATGGTCGATCATCCTGGTGAGTACTACTGGTCCAGCTTTAAAACAAATGCAGCTAACAAAACAGATGAAATAATTTCTATGCATCCTGTTTATAAAGAACTCGGAAAAGATTCAGAAAAACGGTGTTATGCATATAGAGAATTATTCCGTCTGCAGCTTGATGACAAAGAAATCCATGCAATCAGAGATGCCTTAAATGGGCAGCTTGTTTATGGCAGGGAAGGTTTCAAGGAAAAGATCGAACGAATGGTAATTAGAAAGACACGCAGAGGTAAAGATCGTCGGCCGAGTAGTTAATAGTGATGAATAGAGCGAACTAGTACAAGTATCTAACCGAGGTCATGTCTGATCCCTGTTTCGCTCGTAAAGCATTGTATTCATTGCTATATCTTCCTATTATAGAAAATTATATGTAATCAAAAATAGATTACTAAAAAGGATGCAAATACTTCTGTTGATAAAAAGTTACTTAACCAACTACAATTTAACCTACGCGCGAGGCAACCACTTATCAAATGGAGTAACTATGGCAAGAGAAAAACGTGATGCAGTCACCAGCATCCGCCTATTTCCGTCAATGAAGTCGCGCATTGAAGAACAGGCCAGCAAGCGTGGAGTCAAATTCAGCGAATGGGTGGAGGAAGCCCTGGAAAGGTCATTGCGGTCTGCTGAAGGCACGTATCCTGAGGATGACATTGTTAACTTCGATTATATGGAAGGCATGACTGCAGAGCAGAAGCGTGAAGAACTGCGGCATGAAATTGCTCGCATGGTGTCGGAGGAATTAGATTTAAGACTCAACCCGGGCAAAGGCAAAGAGAAGATTTCCCCTCAGGATGACTTCTTCAAGAAGTCGGGATTTTGATGGTTAAAAATCTCCGGTCCTAATCGGGGTCAGATCCCAGTTTATTGTTATATTAGTATATTAGAGAAAGCTGGGATCTGACCCCGTTATACAAAAAAGGCACTATTCACAGCCATGTGTGTAGCGATGCTGGCAGCATAGCCAAGTGCAATCGCCGGGGTCCATTTAAGGTGGCCAAAGAAAGTATATTTGCCGCGAGCCTGGCCCATTAATGCAACACCTGCCGCAGAACCTACTGATAACAGTGAGCCACCTACACCGGCAGTCAGAGTTACCATGAGCCATTGTCCGGTAGACATGTCGGGGTTCATTGTGAGCACGGCAAACATCACTGGAATGTTATCGACAATGGCAGAGATGACACCGACAGCTATGTTGGCATTTGTCGGTCCCCAGCCAGTGTACATCAACTCGGATGCCATGCTGAGATAGCCCAGAAAACCAAGCCCGCCGACACAGAGGACGACACCATAGAAAAAGAACAGGGTATCCCATTCTGCCCTGGCGATAGGGGTGAATACATCGAAAGCTACCGGTGAGCCTATCTGTTCATCGTACTCAGCAATATCTGCTATTCCACGATGATCCCTGTTTGCGGTTTTTTTCAGGTAGAAACCGAACAGTTGCAGATATCCCAGACCTGTCAACATGCCGATGACCGGGGGCAGGGTTAAAAAGTTATGGAAAGAAACGGCGGTTGCAATAGTGGCAAGAAACAGTGCGATGATTCTGCGCGCCCCCCTTTGCATCTGCACCTGCTCACCCGATGCCTCTGGCTTAACGTTTGGAACGGCGAAATGCATGATAGCGGCCGGCACAAGAAAGTTGACTGCGGACGGAATAAACAGATTGAAAAAAGTCCAGAATTCTACGATACCTTTCTGCCACACCATCAAGGTAGTGATATCGCCGAAGGGAGAGAAGGCGCCCCCTGCGTTGGCACCGACAACGATATTAATACAGGCCAGGGTGACAAAGCGGCTATTGTCTCCACCTACGGCCAGCACCACGGCACACATTAGCAGGGCAGTGGTCAGGTTGTCGGCAATGGGCGAGATAAAAAATGCCAGTATGCCGGTTATCCAGAATAAAGAGCGAAAACCAAATCCACTACGGATAAGCCAGGCGCGCAAAGCGTCAAAGACACGTCTCTCCTCCATCGCATTGATATAAGTCATCGCCACTAGCAGGAAAAGCATCAGTTCAGCGTATTCCAGCAGGTTATGTCGTACCGCATTTTCGGCTTCAACACCAAGACCGTGACTGGTGTAATACCAGCCAATAATGCCCCAGATTAGACCTGCTGCGAGAATAACCGGCTTGGATTTGCGCAGATGGGTAAATTCCTCAGCCATCACCAGCAGATAGGCGACGAAAAACAGCACTAAAGAAATCCAGCCTACCCAGTGGCTGGTCAGTTCAAAATGATCAGCCGCATGCTCTGCCGCTAATGCTGAGCCTGGAAGAACTGAAATAAACAGGGCAGGAAATACTTTCGACATTAAATTTTGAACTTTCATGACTAGATATTTCCTTAAAATACCAGGCTCATCATTATCATCATTACTACCAGGAAAAGTATGGTCATAATGCCGCCTGCCTTCATGAAATCTGCTACTTTATATCCGCCAGGTCCCATAGTCAGGGCATTCACCTGGTGCGTTGGGATCAGGAAAGAGTTGGATGTAGCTATTGCGACGGTCAATGCAAACACTGCCGGGTTGGCGCCGGCACCGATTGCAATATTAATTGCCAGAGGGACAAGTAATACTGTGGCACCGACGTTGGACATTACCAGGGTGAAGAAGGTGGCGAGTACTGCCACCGCCGTCTGGATTACCCATATCGGCATATGTCCTACCACCAGCAGAACCTGGTCTGCGATCCACTTCGCAGTGCCTGAAGTTTCTACTGCTAGTCCCAGCGGAATCAATGAAGCGAGCAGGAATACGGTCTTCCAGCTTACCGCCTCGTAGGCTTCCTCAATACTCAACACTCCAGACAGAACCATTCCCATGGCGCCTGTTAACAAAGCGACAGAAAGACGAATATCAGTGAACAGAACCAGGGACAGGGCAATCACAAATGAAATCAGCGCAGGGAGAATTTTGTCAGGCCGTAATTGCTCTTCATGAGGAAATTCAGTGGTCACAACGACGAAATCGCGATCTTTCTGGATCCTCTCCAAAGCAATCCATGCTGTATGTACGACTAAGGTATCGCCGGCATGAAATGGCATGCTGCGGATATCATCGCCTTCACGCATAGTTTCACCGTCACGATGTAGTCCGATCATGGCGATACCGTAAGTCTTGCGCATCCAGACATCGCGCGCACTTTTACCTATGAGGCTGGATCCAGGGGGGATAACGACTTCTGCAATACCCGATTTAGCAGGTGATAGTGAATCAGAAAAACTGCGTAATTCCTTGCGTATTTTGAGACCGTATTTATCTACAAAATGAGCCAGGTCATGCGGGTCTGATACTACACCGAGGACCATCCCCGGCTGTATCTCTGTGTCGCGGGCGATGGTGCCCGGTCCCATGCGGGATTCTTCTCCTGAACGCTTGAAGGCAATTATCCTCACACGATAACTGGTTTCAACATCGTCCAGGTATTTTCCAATCAAATCGCTGTCATTCGGTACCACCAGCTCTGAAAGTGAGTAATCTACTCCATATACATCGTGGAAGTACTGCAGGGAATCAACTGCACCGACATTGCCCTTAGCGTCTGTTTTGGGCAATACATATCGTCCTGCAAGGACAAAGTACAAAATACCGGAGATAAGCAGGGCAATACCCACCGGTGTCACTGAGAAAAGTCCCCAGGTATCCATCTGCTGTTCCGCAGGTAATGCCTTGTTGGATGTGAGTATGAGATCATTCAGCAGTATCAGGGGGCTGGAACCGACCATGGTGATGGTACCGCCGAGAATTGCAGTAAAACCCATGGGCATCAGTAGCCGGGACATGGCTATTCCAGAGCGAGCTGAAATCCTCGAAACTACCGGGATGAAAAGCGCTGCAGCACCTACGTTCTGCATGAAGGATGAGATGAATCCGACGGTTGCTGAAATGATCGGGATGATGCGTTTTTCAGTGGTGCCGCCAATGTTCAGAATAAAGGCAGCGACTTTGCTCATGATGCCAGTCTTGTCGAGACCGGCACCAATTATCATCACTGCGATAATGGACATCACCGCGTTTGATGAGAAACCGTCAAACAGGTGTTTGTTGTCTATCAAGCCCTCCTGCAATCCCATGACAGGAGCAAACAAGGTAGTCAATCCCAGCAGGACCATTACAGAAATTGCCGCAACATCGACACTGACGACCTCAAACACAAACAGGTAGATCGTCAATACCAAAATTGCGCTGACCCAGGCTATTTCAATTGTTGGCACCAGGGTGGCTATATATAGCCCAAAAACAGTGAAAATGACTGCAGCAATAATCTGTTTGTTGCTGATAATTCCTGGCTTTGGGATGGTCTGTTCTTCATCTGCTAGCTTGTTCATTAGATCTCACTTTCTATTTCTTTAAGTCTTATTAGTTTAATTATTGATATCTATCGATAGTTAACGGGCTATCTTCACGAAACAATGACATTCAGGATGACTAAGGGCGGGTTTGAATCGGGAGCTTAGAAACTCATCTATACCATGTCATGTGCCAAATGACGGCAATACATGAGTATCACTATGATCGTGTTTCAGGATCACTGCCTTCTCTTCAATGAGCACCAGTGGAACCGGAATACGGCCACCGCTTTTTGGTATGACTTCTTCAATGAGAGTCTTTGCTACTGTATCGTCAGGCATAGCAACTACAAAAATCAGCGAGCGCTGATCCTGGATGTAGTCAATTATCTCATCAATTACATTTACACCAAGCTGAACTCGCTGATAGTCAATGCCTGCCTGTTTCACTCGTTTTTCCAGTTCAGCGATGCTGTTCGTGTCAATCGCTCCATGAAATAGCAGATCGATATGGGCGTCCTGACGCAGGCAGGCATCAATTGCGTAATCGAGTGGGGCACCGAACCCTCTACCATCACTAATAAGGGCGATGCGCTTGGCTTTCGGTCTCTTGATTACCTTGAGGCGCTGCTTGAGTGATTTTCCACCTGCATTGGTTTCGTAACCCAGTACTGCCATTTTTTCGTGCATGGATAAATAGTCGTCAGCGTCCTGGTAAGCGAGGGCCGATAACATTCGTTTCAAATCTTTGCTGAGGTTTTTCATAATCTTTTACATAACTCCAAATGTACGCATCTATGAATACATGGTTACTATTGCAACAGATGTGCCACATTTAATAGTTAAGCTAAGTAACTGATATTAAATATAATAATATATTTACCAAAAATCGGTACGTTGCAATATGCAACATTTTTTGCTGCTTTAGACGAGAAACACTGTACTATGCGCTGAGCTCTTATGTCTGTTACTATTGTTGCAATTTGAAACAGGTGGTTGCGTTTTGTTATGGCGAATATCTTCGATCTGACCAGTTTGCGCGGAAAAATTACCAGTGCGTACATTGTCCTGGTTATCAGTACTACAGTACTTGGCATCATTGCCATTTCAGACCTGTTGTTTCTTGGTCGCCAGCTGGCAGAAGGTGAGGTAGTTTCTAATTTGAAAGACGAAGTGCTGGAAATGCGTCGCGACGAGAAAAACCTGTTTCTCTACTCGGATATCAATGCGTTATCCAGGGCCGATGAGCATGCCGAATTTGCTCAAAATATTCTTCAGGATAATGATAAGACACTGTCCTCAATAGTAAATGAGTCAGATCCAGCCACACTGGTGAAGATGGTAGCCGCTTACCGCGAAAAACTAGGACAGTGGAATGTTACAGCGGTCAGTGAAAAGGAAATAGTGCAGGAAGAAATTAGAGCACTCGGTCATCAAATTTATCTCTCTGTTGAAACGCTATCCAGTAAGGAACGGCAGATGCTGGAAACTGCCGTTAGCGAATCGCGATGGATTTTATTGCTGACAATACTCCTGATCGTAATTTCGATTCTCATTGTTGGCCGCCAACTGAAACGTGTTGTCGTCAACCCGTTAAAGCAGTTGGAATCCCGACTGATGCCGATTGCCAGGGGGCATTTTAAACACCTGCAACCGCCATCAAACGATCGTGAATTTGTTACCTTTACTGATGCCTTTAATCGA
Organism: Arenicellales bacterium; assembly: GCA_029287855.1. Taxonomy (GTDB): domain Bacteria; phylum Pseudomonadota; class Gammaproteobacteria; order BMS3Bbin11; family BMS3Bbin11; genus BMS3Bbin11. The sequence goes on from JARFQI010000033.1 coordinate 6,210, forward strand.
ATGCTGAAAGAACTCGAGATACGTCAGAAACGCATGCTGCAGTCAGAAAAACTGGCATCTCTGGGTATTCTTGCATCGGGTGTGGCACATGAGTTAAACAATCCATTATCCAATATCTCTTCATCCTGCCAGCTGCTGCTTGAAGAACTTACCGAGGCAGATCCGGCACAGCTCAATGCCTGGTTAAAACAGATTGACAGTGAAACAGAACGCGGACGAAACATAGTTCGAACTTTACTCGATTTTGGCAGCCAGCGCGTTTTTAAAAAAGAGCAGCTTAATTTGCTGGGTATCATTAATGAAACGCAAATCATCATAGGGAAATCTCTACGGGAATACGCGGCGGATCTATCTATCAACATACCCACAGAGCTGGTACTGCATGCTGATAAACAGCGCATTCAACAATTATTCATCAATCTTATTCAGAATGCTCTGCATGCCAGTGGTCAGGGTGCCCATCTTCGTATTAGTGCGATATTAACTGACCGTAGTGTTTCGATGATTCCTGAAGGGGCTGAAGTGGCAGGCAACCTCAATTGCAGTACCGATTACGATGGGCAATTTGTCGAGATACTGGTTTCTGATGACGGGCCAGGCATTCCGGGTGAGAACCTTTCGAAAATTTTCGATCCATTTTTCACCACCAGTGAACCCGGTCGCGGCATTGGACTAGGACTATTTATTACACAGGAAATTGTCCGTGAGCATGATGGATGTATTGCCATCGCCTCAACGCCGGGTAAAGGAACCCAGGTAATTGTTTTGTTTCCTGAAAAGGGGGTAAATCGTGCCTGAAACTACAGCAGCAGCTGGCCGGATATTGATTGTAGACGATGAAGTGACCGCCGTTGAGAACCTGGCCCATGTCTGCAGGAAGCAGGGGCATGAGGTCACGACACGGACTAGTGGCAAGGGAGCCATTGAAGCACTGGAGCAGGATCGCTTTGATGTGGTTCTATCCGATCTGAAAATGGAAAATGTCGATGGCATGGAAGTCCTGCGCAGGGCAACGGAGCTTTCTCCGGATACTGCCGTGGTGCTGATTACAGGTTTTGCGACACTCGATTCCGCGGTTGAAGCAATGAAAGCCGGTGCATTTCATTACATTGCCAAACCGTATCGCCTGGAAGAGGTACGTGAGGTCGTGCGCAATGCACTTGAATTTGTCAACTTAAAAAAGGAAAACCGGCAACTTAAGGAACAGCTTACGATTATCCGCAGCGGATCTTCCATCATTACGCAGGATGCAGTGATGCAGCGGCTGCTGGATACAGCGCGGCAAATTGCGCCGACAGATACTAATGTCCTCATTACCGGGGAGAGCGGTACAGGCAAGGAACTGCTGGCGAAATTCATTCACAACCACAGCAATCGCAGCGAAAAAACATTCCAGGCACTAAATTGCGGTGCCTTGCAGGAAGACCTGCTGGCCAATGAGCTTTTTGGTCATGAGAAAGGCGCTTATACCGGCGCAACGGAAGCGCGCGAAGGATTGATAGAGGCGACGAATGGCGGCACGCTTTTCTTAGATGAAATAGCGGAAATGTCCCTTGCGATGCAGGTGAAACTGTTACGTGTCGTTCAGGAGCGGGAAGTTCAGCGCGTGGGTTCAACCATGACAAACCCTGTAGATATCAGGCTGATTGCTGCGACCCATCGTAATTTGCTCGATGAGGTTGCCGCTGGTCGTTTTAGACAGGATTTATATTATCGTCTTGATGTGGTTGGTCTGCATCTGCCACCATTGGCCGATCGGCGTGACGACATTCCTCTACTGGCCTTTTATTTCCTGCATAAACATGCAGCGCGGATGAACCGGACGATAGATGATATTGACCCTGCTGCAATGTCCTGTTTGCTTGATTATGACTACCCCGGAAATATCCGTGAGCTTGAAAATATCATAGAGCGCGGTGTCGCACTGTCGCAGGAAAGACAAATGACCACGGCAAGTTTGCCCGCAACGCTATCAGAATATGCGGTACACGTAGTACGAGAGGAAGCAGGGCGTTTACCTAGCCTGGTTGAAAGAGAGGCTGAGTATATACGCTACGTCCTCGATCATTGTGAACAAAACCGCACACAGGCAGCCAGGGTTCTTGGTATCGATCGCGTTTCTTTATGGCGCAAATTAAAAAAATATGGGATGGAAGAAGGTTGATTTAGTTGTAGCTGTACCCTCGTTTAAATTCAGTTATTAAAACTCTTAGTGAATCAATACAAACACCTTTGGAGCTTAAGCCTGTCTTCCAGGTCGACTAGTCTACAGAATCGAACATATCTTTACATTCTCCCTCTGTGGAATTACTTTTACCGGTGCCTTGCTGGTCAAATCCACTATAGGTGACTTCAATGACAATAGCGCTGTGGTCAGAGACGATATCCGGCAGTACCTGGTACTGCTCGAACTGTAAATCCTCTGATAGCAGGGCCCAGTCGAGGCGATGTTTTCCCTTCTTGTAGGTGCCGTGATTGATTGATTCAGGTTCGAACACCTGGGCATTACTGCACTTCGCCAGCACCTTGATGACTGAATCAGTGGTCTTCCAGTTGCTGTTGAAATCTCCGAGTATAATCACCGGGTTGGTCCGGCTATTGAGAACACGCAATATATCGCTGATCTGCTGTTCCCTGACTTTCTTGCGGGAGAAGTCCAGGTGCACCGACAGCACATCAACGGCGATCACCGGTTTATTGTCATCCGGTTGCCATTCAATCTGACCAAGGGTGAATCCCTTTCTCAGGGTAGGCGGTGATTCAGGGAAATCGTGTGACAGGGTATCTATAAACGGCACATGAGACAGCAGGGCGGTACCATAATTGATTCGCTTGCCATTGACGTGAGCAGAGTAGATATCCCACGGGTACCCGGCTGCGTTTGCCAGGTAGCTGACATGGTTAAAGTAACCGCTCCAGGCCGACGGGCCGTCTGCTTCCTGCAGGGCAACTACATC
>JARFQI010000062.1 GCA_029287855.1 Arenicellales bacterium
TTGCCGTCGGTGCGATGGCAGAAACCCTGGCGATGGTGCTCGATATCGAGCACGTGTTGGCTGATGCAGACTTTGTCGCGATTGGTTGCAACGATCTAATGCAAAATATCTACATGGCCGATCGTGACCAGGCGAATTTGCGTGATTATCTCGATCCGTATGCGCCGGTATTGTTTCGCCTGTTCAGGCAGGTTGCCGAGGCAGCCGGTGAGCAGATCGATCGCGTGCTGTTATGTGGCGTGCTGCCGCAAATACAGGGCGTGATGCCGGTGATGCTCGGCCTGGGTTACCGCCACTTCTCGGTGGATGCACCGTTCATTCCGCATCTTGCCAATGCTATTTCGACGCTGACAGCAACGGAGTGTCGCGCGTTATCCAGGCAGGTATGCGACGCGCGTGAAACCATCGAGGTTGTGGAAATATTACAGGTGGCGACTGACAGGCATGCGCCGTTTATTTCTTAGTTGGCCCTAATTTATTAAAAAAAGGGGTCAGTAACCTTTTTTCTGCTGGAAAGGTAAGTTAGGAACTCGTGAGCATGGGTTGAATTTAAATTAGCTGAACAGAGCTAAAAATCAGAATTAAAGGGATCCGAGTGATTATAAAATTAACGGCTTTTACTGACTAAACGCGGCTGCGCGAATTGCCGGTGACCTGCTTTAGAACCATGGAATCCGTAACCGCTTTCTTTGGCGCCGATCCAGGGAAAATCGCCGGCCCCGAATGTCGATTTGTTTACACCTATCATGCCGGCTTCCAGTTGGCGCGCAACGTCCCAGGCCCGTTGTTCATTGCGGCCAAACACGGCACCGCCAAGTGCATAAGGATTATTATTGGCGCGATGGATTGCGTTTACGATGTTGTTAAAACGGCTAATGGCGATCACCGGGCCAAAGGTTTCCTCGCGCATGATATCCATGTCATCTGTTGCTTGTGTGAGCACGGTAGGCAGTACATACGGAGCGGGATGCTCTGCACCGCCGCACAGGGGCACAGCCCCCTGAGCCATGGCGTCTTTGATTTGCCTGATCACGTGATCGCGTTGACGGGCATTGATCATTGGGCCCATGTCTGCATCCGGGTCATCCCAGGGACCGACGGCAATATCGAGGGCAAGTCTGGCCACCTGTTGTTCAAACGCTTCGGCGACGGATTCATCAACATACACCCGTTCGACCGAGACACACATCTGACCTGCATTTTCAAACCCGCTGCTGACGGCATAAGCGGCTGCGGCGTTGATGTCTGCATCGTCGAGAACGATCAGGGGATCTTTTCCGCCCAGCTCCAGCACCGCACGTTTTAAATCTTTCGCTGCCTGGGCAAGAATGTGTTTGCCGACAATACGCGAACCGGTAAAGGCGATGAACTGAATATTTGACTGCACCAGTGCTTTGCCCTGCTCATCAGCGCCATGAATGATCTGCAATACATCTGCGGGTAAAAAGGCATTCAGGGTGTCGACATAGGCCTGGGCAATAAGTGGCGTTTCTTCAGAGGGTTTGAGTACCACGGTATTGCCGGCCATCAGCGACGGGACCACCATCCACTGCGGCATAGACATCGGATAATTCCAGGGGCTGATAACGCCGGCCACGCCCAGAGGGTCATGGAACAGGGTCGATTCGGTGCTGTCATCCTGGAATGTTTCAGGTTCCAGTGCGCTGGCCATTTTATCCACTTTAGCGAGAATCCAGTTCCCGCAATACGTCACTTCACCCTGGCCACGGGCCAATGGTTTGCCCATTTCCCTGCTTAATAATTCACCCAGCTCAGTGGACTGGTCAATGAGCTGTTGACCAGCCTGTTTTAAAAGCGCCGCCCGTTGTTGCAGCGACGTTTTCCGCCAGTCTCCCTGGGCAGCATGGGCCCGCTCCACCATGGCATGCACTTCATCTGCCGGTGTAATGGAAACTTTGCCAACGGCCTCGCCATTGGCGGGATTCAGGGAAACCAGGGAAGACATTGTTACCTCTCTTCTGTGTGTCACTGATGTCACTATAGACGATAATAAAAGGAGTCGGCAAATGAAGGGGCAGTGTACTTGAAAACAAAAGGGTGAAGATCAAGTACTATGATCCTTTGATTTAAATTATTTTAATGTATTGCTTCAATTTTAATCTCTAGTAAGATTCTAATTACACAATCCAATAACCTGTGAAGAAATAGAATTGATTTTTAAAACTAAACCTGGAAATGACGTCCTGGTCTCTCGTCAGGATGTCAACAATCCTCTGTCGAGCTATTCAAAGTTTGGTTTTCATCTGGATGATGCCGATTGGCCTTCGGCTGAACATTATTACCAGGCGATGAAGTTTGAGGATGATGCAATCCGTGAAAAGATTCGCCAGGCTTCACATCCTATGGATACACCGAAACTTTCAAAGCAGCATAAAAAACAGATTCGCAAAGACTGGGACAGGATCAAGGTAAGTGTGATGACACGAGGCACTTACATTAAATGCAGAACGCATCAGGAAGTTGCCAGTGCGTTGCTAAAAACCGGTGATAAAAAAATTGTTGAAAACAGCCAGTATGATTATTACTGGGGCTGCGGGCGAGATGGTTTAGGTAAGAACACCTATGGCAAGGTTTTGATGGATATTAGGGAGAAGCTTGCTGAGCTTGAATGAGTATACGATTAAAACCGCTCTCACCCTCGGCAACTGATCCAGGCGTTGCTAAACCACCCTCACCCTAACTCTCTTGATAGAACAACTAGCCATTCGACTAGGCTGTCCAACTACGACAGCCAAGTCGCTGGTTATCCCTGAGGGAGAGGGGATGGAATGCCTGGATTGCCATGCTAAGGGTGGCTGGCTTTAACTTCTGCTTATTACCAGGATTTATAAGGCAGAAACTTCCCGTTTAGGTTTATCAGCACGCGATCACCCGCGGGGTTTTCTTCCTTGCCGATATCCATGCTGAAATCAATAGCACTCATGATTCCATCACCGAACTTCTCATGGATGATTTCTTTCATGGTATCACCGTAAACACCCACCATTTCATAGAAACGATAAATAACCGGGTCTGTTGGCACTATCTTGTCCCAACTTTTATGCGGGAACTCCTGTAACGCCTCTGATACATCATCAGTCAAACTGAGAACCTCACACAGTTTGTCTGCGTATTCAGGTTTTAAACTATTCATACCCAGGCACGCCGATGTCAGGAAGACAGGGTTTAGCCCAACCTTCTCAGCAATGTGTTCCCAGCCCATGCCTGACTTTTTTTTCGCTTCAACAATCGTGATTGTCATATCATCTTTATTCATGAGTTGTTCCTCTATAAAAAGTAAAAATAACTGTGGATATTAAAAGTAAGGAGAACTAATCAGGCCACATTAGTTATCGTTTCCGTCTTGTTCGCCTCAGGATTAACTAACGATGGGTCGACCTCTACCGGATGGCTGCTATCAACCGGTAATCCAGGGTCCGCAACAACCTCTCCGGCAAGTTCTCTTGATCGGTTCACGAGGAAATCAACCAGGTGGTTGCGAATCAGGTAATAGGCATCATGGTGGATGATGTCGGTGCGCTTACGCGGTCGGGGAATGGATACTTTCACAGACTCGGCGATCCGTGCATGCGGCCCATTGGTCATTAATAGAATACGATCGGCAAGCAGAATCGCCTCATCGACATCATGCGTGATCATAAACACCGTTTGTTGTGTTTCATTCCATATCTTGATTAATTCTTCATGAATCATGACTCGAGTCATTGAATCCAGCGCCCCGAAAGTATAGTCGAGAAGTAAAAGTTCAGTTTGTGTAGCAAAGGCACGTGCAATACTGACACGCTGGCGCATCCCGCCCGAGAGCTGAGAGGGCTTGCGCTGCTCAGTCCCCTTGAGTCCAACCAGGTCAATGAATTTCATGCTGTGCT
>JARFQI010000153.1 GCA_029287855.1 Arenicellales bacterium
TGTGCACCGCGGGGCGCAAACGAACGATATGCGGCGACAGATTGACCATGCGGTCATACCGATATTCAGTCTTATGATTGATTGCAACACGAATTGCCATTATCTACTCCGATACAAAAGAATTATTGTCAGCCAATATATATAGCAATAAACGTTCCACATCTTATTAATATCCGCATTTACATCAAACGCTTACCCATGCTGCATACATGTTAATATTTCAGTCAATAGATCACACCCAAGGCTCAATCGGCGCACTACTATTGCGCACCGGGGCAAAGAAACGACTCAAAAAGGAACTGATGTATGAACCCGTTTACATGGGCTGGTATATAATTAATGAGCATTTTTTCGCAGGAACAGGTATTGAATACGAGCACTGACAGACCAGTCTCTGTTCAGCCGGGTTCTGATTAATATTAATCCCTTTAAGTTAAATATGTATAGAAACGACCCATTACCATTTCGACCGAGTTAAGGAAAAGCACCCAAATACATCATGTGGATCAATGCAACATGTAATCTTGATTTTAATATACAGTCACCGACACCTTTAGTGCTAATGCTGCGCCCCCGCAGTGGCTCACAACAATGGGTAGCACAGGAATCCTACATTCTCTCACCGTATGTTCCCGTTGTAGAATTCACAGATATCTTTGGCAATCTATGTCAAAGACTGGTTGCCCCGGTTAGTGATTTTTCGATTAAGACCTCAGCCAGGGTGATGACCGCAGACAATGTTGATGTGGAACCCGGTGCCTGTTTTGTTGAAGTACAGAACCTCCCTGAGTCTGTGCTGACGTATTTACTTCCGAGTCGCTACTGCGAATCAGACAGACTAGGCACTGTTGCCTGGGAGATAGTATCAGGATTCCAACAGGGCTACGACCAGGCGTCAGCGATAGACTGCTGGGTTAGAAATACTATCAGATACACACCCGGATCAAGTAACTTTCCTGTCTCAGCCGAGGAAGTCAATCTACGCGGTGAGGGCGTCTGTCGCGACCTGGCTCATCTTGGCATTGCTCTTTGCCGCAGCATTAGCATTCCCGCCCGCCTGGTTGTTGGATATCTTTATCAGCTTCAACCCATGGATCTGCATGCATGGTTCGAGGTTTACGTTGGCAATCGCTGGTACACATTCGATCCCACGCAAGATGAGCTTCGCGGTGGTCGAATTGCTGTTGCTTATGGTCGTGATGCAGCCGATGTTTCAGTATTCCATCAGTTTGGTGCCGGTGATATTTTATCCAGCATGGAAGTGCGTGCTGAACTGCTTCAAAGCGAATCAATATGAACCATGGAGTGTACTTTTTCGACAAAACCATGCATAAATAAAAAGCCATAATTATAAATGGGCCAGCAATGACTGAATGATTCCAGTTATCACTGACCCATCTTTACAGGTAAGCGCAAACCTGCGGCGGTTAGGTTATTTTATAAATAGCATTTCCTGGTACTTAGGCAAAGGCCATAGCTCATCGGCCACTTCTGTTTCAAGTGCATCAGCATGAGAGCGGACTTCATCCATCAGGGCACGAATTGTTTTTGCGCAGAATTGCATATGCTCTTCAGTCGAAGCGAAATCATGCTGCTCCATTGCCTCACTCAGTTTACCGACAGCCTCCATCATTGCGTTGGCTTCAGCTGCAACAGAGATTGCAGTCGAGTTATCCAGATCAATGTCCATATCAACCAGGCTGGAACTTGTTAATGCCAGGTCTGCCAGGTAACGAACAGCGGCAGGATAGATAAGCGTCTTGGCCATATCAATGACCAGCTTAGCTTCTACTTCGATAGAGAGAATATATTGTTCTGAATAAACCTCAAAACGGCTTTCCAGTTCAACAGGCGAGAGTACACCGGTACTTTCAAATAACTCCTTAACTGACTCTTCACGCAGTGCCGGCAAGGCATCGGCAGTAGTAGGAATATTCTTTAATCCGCGTTCTTTAACAGCTGCTTCGTGCCAGTCTGATGAGTAGCCATCGCCACCGAAAACGGCCGCTCCATGCTCTTCCATTAGTGTTTTCAGTACTGAAATTACAGCATCCGCAGTCTCAGCACCGTTGGCAAATTCAGCTTCCAGTTTTTCGGCAATCCAGTTTAGTGAATCAGCCAGCATGGTGTTCATTGTAATCAGCGGACCGGAGACAGACTGTGAAGAACCTACTGCACGGAATTCAAAACGGTTGCCGGTAAAGGCAAAGGGTGAAGTCCTGTTGCGATCTCCCGGGTCGCGTTCAAACTTAAGTATCTGGCTGAGCCCAAGGTCCATTTCCCCACCTTTATCACTGACAGTGACATTTCCTTGCTGGATATCCAGAAATACTTTTTCCAGCTGGTCGCCGAGGTAGACCGATAGAATCGCAGGCGGCGCCTCGTTGGCACCGAGGCGATGATCATTACCCGCCGTAGCAATAGCAGCTCGCAGCAGTGGGCCAAACTTATGCACGCCGCGAATTACTGCACCACAGAACAACAGGAAGTTCAGGTTATCGTGAGGTGTGCTGCCGGGATCAAGCAGGTTACCCTGTGTTGAGTTGCCAACTGACCAGTTTACGTGCTTACCGGATCCATTAATGCCGGCAAAAGGCTTTTCATGCAGCAGGCAGGTGAAACCATGCTTCTTGGCAGTGCTTTTCATCAATGTCATCATCAGCTGCTGATGATCAGCGGCGACGTTAGCTGCCTCGAAGTAAGGAGCAATTTCAAATTGTGCCGGTGCAACTTCATTATGGTGTGTCTTGGCAGGAATACCGAGTCGGTATAGCTGATCTTCAAAGTCCTGCATAAAAACCTGAACACGAGCAGGAATAGCACCGAAGTAATGATCATCAAACTCCTGGCCTTTTGCAGAAGGTGCGCCAAACAAGGTGCGCCCTGCCAGTAACAGGTCTGGTCGGCTGTTAGCAAAGTTGCTGTCAACCAGGAAGTACTCCTGTTCCGCGCCACAGCTTGAATTCAGTGGTGCAACATCAGTTTCACCCATCAGCGAAAGCACTTTTTGTGCCGCCTTGTTCATTGCAGCATTAGAGCGCAAAAGCGGGATTTTCTTATCCAGCGCTTCACCAGTCCAGGACATGAAGACACTGGGAATCATCAGCACCGCGCCGTTTTCGGTATGCATAATGAAAGCAGGGCTGGTCGGATCCCATGCCGTGTAACCACGCGCTGCATTGGTCATGCGGATGCTGCCGTTAGGGAAAGAGGAACCATCCGGTTCACCTTTAATCAGCAGGCTGCCTGAAAATTCTGTAATCGCATTGCCTTCAGGACTGGTGATAATAAAACCGTCATGTTTTTCAGCGGTGATATTAGTCATCGGATAGAAAAGATGAGAGAAGAACTTACAGCCTTTTGCTACCGCCCA
>JARFQI010000201.1 GCA_029287855.1 Arenicellales bacterium
GACTTTGGGAAGACTTGATACCATGCGCGTGCCTTTACCGGCAGCAAGAATGATGACTTCTAACATACTTGAGACTCTTCACTGGGAACGGATTTTGAACGGCTAACTATATCTTATTTCGTGTCCAAGTTCCTGTAATACGGGTGCTTACTGTTTTACCAACAAGTGTTTTTTTCTTTAGTTTCATTGCAGGTAGCAGGCTGATATCGGCAGTTTTTTGTGATGTTTTCCATTTATAAATTTCTTTTTCTACATCGCTTCAATTCTTATTGCCTGTTGTGATAGCGCATTACTGGGTTTTTCACCCATAAAAGGCGAAATCTATGGCCATGCGCTAGCAAAATTAATATAAAGAAAATCACACGCACAAGAGTGTGAAAAAAAATCATGAAGAAAGTACATCTAGCCCAGGAAGGGCAAAGAAAACCTACTGAGATATGGTATCGATGGGCCCTGTTTGATTAAGACAATTGTTACAGTCTAGTTGACGCTTGGCCCTGTAAAAGAAGGATAGCCATTGGCTGTCAGGGTTCCACCTGCACTGCTACAAGTGGCTTATCTCTTTTCGCGCAGCTTACGGATCATGTTCAATTGCGCAACGGCTTCAGCCAGTTCTGCCTGGGCAAGGGCGAAGTCCATATCCGCTTTTTGATCCTGCATGGCTTCTTCTGCCTGGCGCTTCGCTTCCAGTGCAACTGACTCATCGAGGTCTTTGGCACGAATAGCCGTATCACTAAGCACGGTAACGACATGCGGCTGTACTTCCAGGATACCGCCAGAAACAAAGAAATGCTGTTCATTTTCTCCTTCTTCAGAGCGAACAACAATCTCTCCAGGCTTGATCTCACCTATCAGCGGGGTATGGCGAGGGTAGATACCAACCTCACCGCTAACCAGCGGTATAAAGACAGACTCTATCGTACCGGAGAAGATTTCTTCTTCTGCGCTAACGATATTGAGATGCATAGTCATGGCCATTGCCTACTTCCTCAATACACTTACAGGGTTTTGGCCCGTTCAACAGCTTCGTCAATAGAACCAATCATGTAGAATGCCTGTTCAGGCAGGCTGTCATATTCACCATCAACAATGGCACGGAAACCTTTAATAGTATCTTTGAGCGATACATATTTACCTTCTGTGCCAGTAAAGACTTCTGCAACAAAGAAGGGTTGTGAAAGGAAGCGCTGAATCTTTCTGGCACGACTTACAATAAGTTTGTCTTCTTCTGATAATTCATCCATACCCAGAATAGCAATAATATCCATCAGCTCTTTGTAACGCTGCAGTGTTGCCTGAACATCACGCGCTACCTTGTAGTGCTCTTCACCAATGATATTCGGATCTAGCTGACGTGAGGTGGAATCAAGTGGATCTACTGCAGGGTAGATGCCAAGCTCAGCAACCTGGCGCGACAGTACGACTGTCGCATCAAGATGCGAGAACGTTGTAGCTGGTGATGGATCCGTCAAGTCATCGGCAGGCACGTAAACGGCCTGAATAGAGGTAATGGATCCTGTCTTTGTTGATGTGATACGCTCCTGCAGGCGCCCCATTTCCTCTGCCAGGGTTGGCTGATAGCCTACCGCAGATGGCATACGTCCTAGCAGCGCCGATACTTCTGTACCCGCCAGGGTATAGCGATAAATATTGTCGATAAACAGTAGTACATCAGATCCTTCATCGCGAAAATTCTCAGCGATGGTCAAGCCTGTAAGCGCAACGCGCAAACGGTTACCAGGCGGTTCGTTCATCTGACCGTAGACCAGTGCCACTTTATCGATTACCTGTGACTCCGTCATTTCGTGATAGAAATCATTACCTTCACGCGTACGTTCACCAACACCGGCAAACACTGAATAGCCACTATGCTCGATAGCAATGTTTCGGATCAGTTCCATCATGTTTACGGTCTTGCCTACACCGGCACCACCAAACAAACCAACCTTGCCACCCTTGGCGAACGGACAAACTAAATCGATTACCTTGATTCCAGTTTCAAGCAGTTCATCACTGGCAGCCTGTTCTGCATAGCTTGGTGGCTCACGATGAATAGGCATCACTTTCTCTGCGCCAACGTCTCCTTTTTCATCGATTGGCTGACCCAGAACATCCATGATGCGTCCCAGGGTTTTCTTGCCAACCGGGACTGAAATTGGAGCACCTGTATCGGTGACTGATAAATGACGCTTCAGTCCATCAGAACTACCCATGGCGATACAGCGAGCAACACCATCACCAATCTGCTGCTGAACTTCCAGCGTCAGTCCTGACTCATCAACAACAAGAGCATTGTAGACTTGTGGGATCGAGTCAGCAGGAAACTCTACGTCGACTACTGCGCCAATAATTTGTACAACTTTTCCAGAACTCATTTACCGGTTCCTCAGGATTAATCTATATACTTGTCTAAAAACTTTACAATTTCAGGATCAAAATTTACTAATACTGCCTAATCAAGCGCCGCAGCGCCGCTGACGATCTCAGATAGTTCCTGCGTAATCGCCGCCTGGCGTGCCTTGTTATACACAAGCTCCAGGTCATCAATCATATCGCCAGCATTATCAGATGCTGCCTTCATCGCCACCATTCTTGCCGATTGCTCACAGGCGATATTTTCGACCACACCCTGGTAGACCTGGGTTTCAATAAAACGTGTCAGCAAGGCGTCGAGCACCGGCTTCGCTTCCGGCTCATAGATATAATCCCAGTGATGCTCATAACCATCAGATTCAATGGCAATTAACGGCAGCAACTGGGTTATCGTCGGGGTCTGGGTCATAGTATTCACAAATTTATTGTAAACCAGAACCAGGCGATCCAGCCTTCCTTCAACATAGGCATCCAGCATTACTTTGACGACGCCAATAAGCTGATTTATCTGCGGCGAATCACCAAGGTGTGTAGCACTGGAAACAAGTTTGAAGCCAAAACGCTTGAGGAATACCTGCGCCTTGCTGCCAATGGTACACATTTCAACTTCAGCACCTTTGCTGTGCCACTCTTTCATATCGGCTACAGCTGCTTTCAGCATATTTGTATTGAGACCACCGCAAAGCCCGCGATCGGTAGAAACAATAATATAGCCGATGCGTTTTATTTCATCATGCTCAACCAGGAACGGGTGGTGGTACTCAGGATGGGCATGATGCAAATGGCCTGCGACCTGGCTTATCTTTTCAGCATAGGGTCGTGCCGCCAGCATCCTGCTCTGTGCCATACGCATTTTGCTTGCAGCAACCATCTCCATGGCACGCGTAATCTTCTGCGTACTCTGCAGACTCTTAATCTGGGTCTTGATTTGCTTACCGACAGCCATATTTGCTAACAGTTCCTACCAGGTGTGATTGGCTTTGAAGTCATCTAAGGCAGCACGCAGGCGGCTTTCAATGTCATCGTTGTAATCACCAGTCTCATTGATGATGGCCATCAAATCAGTCTGACTGGCATTCATATAGGCATGCAGTGCGTCTTCAAAGTCACGTACTTTGGCTGGATCAATATCATTCAGATAACCTTCATTAGCAGCAAACAAAGATGTTGCAAGCAAAGCAATCGTCAGTGGCGAATATTGTGGCTGCTTCATCAGCTCGGTAATACGCTGTCCATGTGCAATCTGGTTTTGTGTTGCTTCATCGAGATCTGATGCAAACTGCGCAAATGCCGCCAGCTCACGATACTGGGCAAGTGCCAGTCGAACGCCGCCGCCGAGTTTCTTGATAATGGTCTGCTGTGCAGCACCACCAACACGGGAAACGGATAGACCTGCATTAATGGCAGGGCGAATACCCGAGTTAAACAAATCAGTTTCGAGGAATATCTGACCATCCGTGATTGAAATCACGTTGGTAGGGACGAAGGCCGATACATCACCCGCCTGTGTTTCGATGATTGGCAACGCTGTCAATGAACCTGTCTTGCCCTTAACTTTGCCACCGGTGATCTCTTCAACATAATCGGCATTCAACCGCGCTGCTCTCTCCAGCAAACGTGAGTGCAGGTAGAAAACGTCACCCGGATAGGCTTCACGACCAGGAGGACGGCGCAGCAACAATGACACCTGACGATAGGCCCAGGCCTGTTTAGTCAGGTCATCATAGACAATAAGGGCATCTTCGCCTTTATCACGGAAGTATTCACCCATGGTACAGCCTGAATACGGAGCAAGGAACTGCATAGCTGCAGATTCAGCAGCACCGGCGTTGACAACAATGGTATGATCCATTGCACCAAACTCTTCCAGTTTGCGCACAGTGCTGGCAACTGAAGATGCCTTTTGTCCAATCGCGACATAGATACAGGTTACGCCCGTGCCTTTCTGGTTAATAATTGCATCAATGGCTACCGCTGTTTTACCTGTCTGGCGGTCGCCAATAATCAATTCACGCTGACCGCGCCCAATTGGCACCATTGAGTCAACGGATTTAAGTCCGGTTTGTACTGGCTGGCTAACTGACTGGCGCGAAATAACACCAGGCGCAACTTTCTCCAGTGGCTCATAACTATCTGCTTTGATCTCACCTTTACCGTCTATCGGGTTACCCAGTGTATCAACAACACGACCAATCAGCGCTTCACCGACAGGCACTTCAAGTATACGCCCGGTACATTTAACACTGTCGCCTTCCTTAAGGTGCTCATAAGCCCCCATGATGACGGCACCGACTGAATCCCTTTCCAGGTTCATAGCAAGTCCGTAGACATCACCTGGAAACTCCAGCATTTCACCAAGCATTACATCACTTAGCCCGTGAATGCGGACAATACCGTCCGTGACGCTGACGATAGTACCTTCGGTACGTGCTTCAACTTTGGTATCAAAATTTTCCAGTCTCTTCTTGATCAGCTCTGAAATTTCAGATGGATTAAGCTGCATGATGAGTTTCCCGTTAACGTGTTAGGTATGAAGTGAGATTTTGTAAACTGCCTGCGACTGAGCCATCTATGACCCGGTCGCCTGCACGAATAATCACACCACCAATAATCGATGGATCAACAATTGCCTCTATGTTGACATCGCGATTCAGTTCTTTTTTCAACATCTTGGCCAGATTACTGACCTGCGCCTCATCTAGAGCAAACGCAGATACAACACTGGCATCAACCGTGCCTTCTGCGTCGGCACGAAGCTCATTATATAGAGCAGAAATTTCCGGCAGCAGCTGCAACTTGCCATTTTCTCGCAGCATTGTAAGCAGCGCCTGTTCCTGACCACTGATGTCATCCAACAAAGATGCCAACAGTTCATCAAGCTGTTCGCCTGACATGCGCGGGTCACCGAGTGCGTAAGCAAGATTTTCATCTGCAACTGCGATTGCATAATAAGCAAGCATATCCCCCCAGCGCTGCAGCGAGGATGAATTGCTTGCAAGCATAAATACCGCTTCAGCGTAAGGCCTGGCTATTGTAGTGCGTTCTGCCATTTTATTTCCTTATCGCAACTCAAATATCAAAGCTGCTGAGCCAGATCATCAAGGAGTTGAGCATGTGCCTTCTCATCGACTTCTTTTTTCAGAATTGAGCTAGCTCCCTGTATTGCCAGAGTGGCTACAGACGCCCGCAATTCCTCACGTGCGCGATTCGATTCAAGCTCTATTTCAGATTGTGCACTGGCAAGAATTCTTGCTCGCTCTTCGTTGGCCTGCTCCTTAGCTTCATCAACAATGCCGTCAGCGCGCTTGTTGGCCTGCGCTATCAGCTCTGAAGCCTTGTCTTTAGCCTCTTTGATCTTTTCGGTGGCCTTTTTCTGTGCCAGTTCAAGATCACCTTCTGCACGTGATGCTGCGGCAAGACCGTCAGCTATGTTTTTCTGCCGCTCACGCAGCGCACCGACCACAGGTGGCCAGACATATTTCATACAGAAGATTACGAACAGTGCAAAGGCAATAGCCTGTCCAAGTAATGTCGCATTGATATTCACGACAGCTTCTCCAGATTTACAGGGTTAATGCAGGACACTTGCTTTAAGCGACAGCAAACAGGATGTAGAAGGCGATACCGACAGCAATCATCGGCACCGCATCGACCAGGCCCATAACGATGAAGAACTGCGTACGGAGTAGTGGTATCAATTCAGGCTGACGTGCTGCACCTTCAAGGAACTTACCGCCAAGTGAACCAATACCGATGGCGGCGCCCAGGGCACCAAGACCCATCAAAATTGCGCCTGCGATGAATAACAGTGCTTTTGCTTCTTCCATTGTATTTCTCTCTATGAGTTGAATTATGGGTTGAATATTAAATTAATGCTCATCTACAGTGTAGGCCATGTCCATATAAACAATGGTCAACACCATAAAAATAAATGCCTGCAGCGTTACAATAAGAATATGGAATATTGCCCAGGGCAAGGACAATGTCCACTGCACGTACCAAGGAAGCAGTGCAATCAGAATGAATATCATTTCACCGGCATACATGTTACCAAACAGACGCAGACCCAGTGAAATTGGCTTTGCAATCAGGCTGACACCTTCGAGCAACAGGTTGACAGGAAACATGTACTTGGGAAAAGGATGGAATGCCAGTTCGGCAAGAAAGCCACCCGGTCTCTTTATCTTGAAACTATAGTACAGCGTCAGCGCAAACACAGACAGCGCCATGCCCATAGTGGCATTCGGATCTGTGGTCGGCACCACCTTGAGGAAATGCACACCCATCAGGCTTGCCAGGTATGGAATAAAGTCGACCGGAACCAGGTCCATGGCATTCATCAACAGGATCCAGACAAAAACCGTCATTCCCATTGCACCGATAAAACTATTTTTGCCGGTAAATGAGCTTTTTACATTGTCTTCAACAAACTCAAGTATCCATTCTACAAAATTCTGCAATCCACCCGGGACCCCTGAAGTCGCACTTTTTGCTGCCTTACTGAAAAGGAAAATAAATAGCGCACCCAGCGCAATAGAGAAACCAAGCGTATCCACATGAAATGCCCAGAAACCCATTTCTTTGGCTTCCTCGGCAGAATGAGCAAGGCCCCAGCTACCATCCGGATGCTGACCATAAGTCAGATTCGTTAAATGGTGCTTGATATATTCAGAAGACGTTAAAGTATCGCCTGCCATGTCAATCCTTATTCTTTACTAAACTAATCATAATGGCCTTAGTCATAATTGTTGATAAACAGTCTAAATACGGTGACTTATAAATCCAAGACATTCTATCTATGAAGGCTATAAGATCAGGCTATAGTGAGTTATATCTGAATTAACCCTTAAGTATGCCTGCAATTAACACAGGTGATATCTGTATCCACAAATAAGCGGCAAATAATGCCGCCGCATTCAATGGCTTTAACAATACCACGGCTAGAATAAACATAACCATGGTCAATAAAAACTTACCAATCACACCCCTGTATACTGATGCGGCCAGGTGATCTTTTTGCCAGCTGCCAGCATCACTAAACAACCTGGTGGCAAAAAAAGCATTGGCACAGACCGAAATCATGCCACCTGCAAGCGCCGAATAGGCGACCACCAGATCAAATAAAGGCAGAAGTACAACAGCTGTAAATACCGCCAGAAAAAGTTGCCAGATTAAAATCCTGCGGCCTGATTGTGACTGAACACTGCTCAACTGGCAAAATCACGATCAAGGCAATCGAAATGGCAATCAAAAGACATTAAAACTGCCGTTACAGAATCGCGCATAGTATAGTGATAAGCCAGATTTTGGTCAACATCAGATTGGCCAATACACAAATTGAATATTGGCCTCATAATCGTCATAGAAACAGTTTTCAGATATTCTTCTATTTCTCAAAACATCTGATACCCAGATATGCATTTACTGGATTTTTTCCAGTATCCCCTGCAGTACGTCGTTACCATGAAAATCAATCACCAGCTTGCCTTTGCCACGGCTACCGAGCTTTATTTCCACATGAGTGCCAAGCCTCTCGGACAGTGATTCTTCAAGATGACGTATATCAGGGTCTTTTTCCTTAATCTTATTTACCGGGTTAATCTGCTCTTCCTGCAACCGGCGAACCAGTTGCTCCGCCTGTCGCACACTCATACCACTTTTAATTATTTGCTGCGCTGCTTTCTGCTGCATTGCCTCATCAAGAGCGAGAAGAGCACGCGCATGCCCCATATCCAGTTGACCCTGCTCGAGCAGTGCACTGACATCAGACTGCAGGGACAATAGACGCAACAGGTTGCTCACTGCGGCACGGGAACGGCTGACGCTGTCAGCTACCTGCTGATGCGTCATGGTAAACTCCTCTATCAGGCGCTGCATTCCCCTGGCTTCCTCGATCGGGTTCAGGTCTTCTCGCTGTAAATTCTCGATCAGACCAATCACCATGGCATCTTCGTCAGACAGTTCGCGCACAACTACAGGTACACGATCAAGTCCCGCCTGCTGAGCCGCACGCCAGCGGCGCTCACCAGCAATTATTTCATAATCCCCACTGACTAACTTACGTGCAACTATAGGTTGCAGCACTCCTTGCTTGGCTATAGAGTTTGAGAGGTCGTCAAGTGCCTCCTTATCCATTTGTCGACGCGGTTGAAACTTGCCTCTCTGCAATAACTCTACCGGTAATTGCTGCAGCTTGTCGGGGGAAATATCACCCATTTCAGCCCCACTTTCTCCCAGTAATGCGTCAAGACCACGCCCCAGTCTGTTTTTTTTCATATTCATTGAATTGCTTCTCTTCCCATAATTTCACCCGCCAGCGCCAGGTAAGCCATCGCACCTTTGGAGCGTTTATCGTAATTCAACACTGGCGTACCATAACTTGGCGCTTCAGCCAGGCGGATATTACGAGGAATAATTGTCTGGTAGACCTTATCGCCAAAATGCTTTTTAAGCTGAGTAGACACCTCATTGGAAAGCGAATTTCTTCGATCAAACATAGTTCGCAGCAATCCTTCGATACTCAGATCCGGATTAAAGGCTAGCCTTATTTTGCGAACGGTATTAACCAGCTCTGTCAGGCCCTCAAGCGCAAAATATTCACATTGCATGGGTATAACAACTGCATCCGAAGCCACCAGAGCATTAACCGTCAATAAATCCAGCGAAGGCGGACAATCAATCAAAATGAAGTCATACTCATCACGTATAGACTGCAGGGCCTCTCGCATGCGAAATTCACGGTGCTCTTCACTCACCAACTCAATTAGAGCACCCGAAAGTTCACGATTTGACGCAATCACATCAAAAGCTGATTCAGTTCTTACAATCGCATCAGCGATTGGGGATGAATGCATTAAGACCTCATATACGGTGGCTTTCTGGCCGTCTCGGTCTACACCGCTACCTACCGAAGCATTGCCCTGGGGATCCAGGTCTACTAACAGGATTTTTTGATCCATACGGGCTAGAGATGCAGCCATATTAATAGCAGTTGTTGTCTTTCCAACACCGCCTTTCTGATTAGTTATTGAGAAAACTTTAGCCATTACACCAGATCACTTTTTTTACATATCACCAGGTGTCGCTGCTCTGTAAGTCCCGGCACCATCAATTTGACCACGTTTTCAATCATGAACCCGCCCTGTAATTCTTCACTTTCTTCACCGGGCCAGCGCCCCTTCATAGCGATCAGCTGGCCATTTTCAGCAAGCAAATGGGCCGAACTTGCAACAAAAGCCTGCAGACTGCTAAAAGCACGGCTAAGCAGACTATCAAATTTTTCAGCTGGTTGATATTTTTCCAGGCGTTGTTGGACAATGGCCACATTTTTCAGTTTTAATTGTGCCTGCACCTGCCGTAGAAAGCGACAGCGTTTGGCATTACTGTCTAATAAAGTCACTTGCAAATGCGGGCATGCCAACGCAACAGGAATCCCTGGAAGTCCGGCACCAGTACCAATATCGATCACTCTCTCACCATGCAGATACGGTACTAGTGACAGGCTGTCCAGCAGGTGCCTGTTGAGAATGTTTGCATTGCCTTTTACAGCCGTCAGGTTGTATACCTTGTTCCATCGATTTAGCAATCCTAGATAAGCCAGCATGTCATGCTGCATGGCCTCGTCGATGTCAACACCAAGCATGGCTGCTCCGCTGGTGAGCTTTGCCCTGGCTGTACTGGAGTTTCCCATCAGGCAGATTTGCTTTTCAGGTGGACCAGTAGCAATGAGATGGCAGCAGGGGTGATGCCGGATATCCGTGACGCCTGACCGATTGTCGTCGGTTTGTGCTCAGTCAGCTTCAGTGTCACTTCTGCCGATAACCCAGTTACCTTGTGGTATTCTATGCTCTCCGGCAGGCGCATTTCTTCATGCTGCCTGTGTTTCTCGACCTCTGCCTGCTGGCGTGAGATGTAGCCGGCATACTTGGCCTGTATCTCTACCTGGCCACTGACCGCATCATCAGGAACAGGATCACCTGCACCCGGCAACTGCATCAGTTTGTTATAATCCAGCTCCGGCCGCTTTAGCAAATCCAGCAGATTTACTTCATGCGCTAAAGACTGACCCAGCAACACTTCCGCGAGTTCCGGTTCGATATCTTCTGGTCTTAACCATATGGATGCCAGGCGTCGCTGCTCATTCACTATTGCCTGCTGTTTTTCACTAAACCTTTGCCAGCGAACATCATCCACAAGCCCCAGCGCTCGTCCTTTTTCAGTTAACCGTAAATCAGCGTTATCCTCTCGCAGCAGCAACCTGTACTCAGCGCGAGAAGTAAACATTCGATAAGGCTCACTCGTCCCCCGGGTCACCAGGTCATCAATCATTACCCCGATATATGCCTCATCACGAGCCGGATACCAGGGCTCTTCGTTACGCAAACTGAGCACGGCATTCACCCCAGCCAGCAGGCCCTGGGCTGCGGCTTCCTCATAACCGGTGGTACCATTGATCTGACCAGCAAAAAACAAACCCGGAAGATATTTTGTTTCCATCCAGGGGTAGAGGTCACGCGGATCCATGTAGTCGTACTCGATGGCATAACCAGGGCGAGTAATAAATGCCTGCTCAAATCCCTTAATCGAGCGGACCAGCGATAGCTGAACATCGAAAGGCAGGCTGGTTGAAATGCCATTTGGATAGATTTCATTAAGCCCAAGGCCTTCCGGTTCGACAAAAATCTGGTGGCTATCCCGGTCGGCAAACCGGACCACCTTGTCTTCAATAGAAGGGCAATAACGCGGGCCTACGCCGGATATATCTCCGCTATATAAAGGCGATCTGTCGAGACCGTCACGAATCAGCTCATGCGTCTGCGAATTCGTGTACGTAATGTGGCATGGCACCTGCTGTGGGTGCTGATCACGGCTGCCTAGATATGAAAACACCGGCGCAGGATCATCGCCCGGCTGTTCCTGCATGACTGAAAAATCAATACTGGATCTGTCGATCCGCGGCGGTGTACCGGTTTTTAACCGCCCTACACGGAAAGGCAATTCCCGCAGACGCTTAGCCAGTGCATTGGATGGTGCATCACCAGCTCGACCGCCTTCCTGGTTGGTCTGCCCAATATGAATCACTCCACCAAGAAAAGTACCACTGGTTATGACGACACTGGGGGCACGAAACTCCAGGCCCATGCGCGTTACCACACCGACAACTCTTTCCTTTTCGGTGATCAGGTCAGCAACTTCCTGCTGAAATACAGACAGGCCCGCCTGAGATTCGACCATCTGCCGAATTGCTGATCTGTATAGAACCCGGTCAGCCTGCGCCCGCGTTGCCCGCACGGCAGGACCTTTACGTGAATTGAGAATACGAAACTGAATCCCTGCAAGATCAGCTGCCCGCGCCATCGCGCCGCCGAGGGCGTCAATTTCCTTGACCAGGTGCCCCTTTCCTATGCCGCCAATTGCCGGGTTGCATGACATCTGGCCAATAGTTTCTATATTATGAGTCACCAGCAGTACGCGAACACCCATACGCGCAGCCGCAAGGGCGGCCTCGGTACCGGCATGGCCACCACCAATAACAATAACATCGAAGGATTCAGGATACTGCATAATTGACCGTTTTCTGTAATCAGCCGGCCATTATACACCTGACTGCATTCAGAACACCCCGAATAATTCAATACATGGCTGAAGATAACCCGGCAGGTAATTCGGGAACTATTTAAACTACTTTGAGCCTGCGAGAAATAGCAAACAATCCAGTGGTCCCGGATGAATCAGATCACAAATTCTATTTCAACCCCTGCAAGAATTATTACATCACCACCTGTCAACGGGGTAGATTGTGATCTAAGCTCCTTACCATTTACAGTCGGGGCTTTGCCGCTGCCACTTGCTCCCGAAATATAGGAAATAAAATAACCTTTCTTACGACGTGATACGACTACCACCTGCACACCAGGGCGCCCCAGCGTAACCATCGAACGATCAACCTTCACTTCCTTTCCAGCGGCAGGACCACTGCGCACCTTAATCACAGCGACACGACTTCTGGGCTCCGGCTCAACGGCTTCAATTGCCGCTGTATCTTCCACATCCTTTATTGCTTTTACCTGTGATTTTGTGGCTACATGACGGGCACTCTTCCCTTCCTTGAGTATCATTGTTTTTTCAAAATCGTCTTCATCGACGCCAGGGCCATCATTGTCGGAGTGATAGACTAGCTTGCTGTTGCCTACTGTTATT
>JARFQI010000031.1 GCA_029287855.1 Arenicellales bacterium
ACACCTCGCAGTCCGTTTCGCATCACCATAACAGGAATTGCACTGCCAGGATCTGTCAACAGGGTAACTGTGCTCTGGAACTGGCTGGTATGAACAACCTGTCCGATAACACCATCGCCATTAATTACCGGCTGACCGACATAAACATCATCACTGCTGCCTTTATTCAGACTAATCTGCTGGGTATAGGGTTCAAGACTGACCTCTACCAGTTCGGCCAGCAGAACGTTTTCTGCTATCTGTTCTGATTGC
Organism: Arenicellales bacterium; assembly: GCA_029287855.1. Taxonomy (GTDB): domain Bacteria; phylum Pseudomonadota; class Gammaproteobacteria; order BMS3Bbin11; family BMS3Bbin11; genus BMS3Bbin11. The sequence goes on from JARFQI010000031.1 coordinate 253, forward strand.
CCCAGCAGGCGCTTCAGGCGTCGATTATCGGCTTCAAGTGAATGCAGTTTCTCGAGTCGACTATGCAACAACAGATTTTCCTGTCGCAATGATTCATTTTCTGACTGTAAAGTACTGCTCGCTTCCATTGTGCCTGTGACAGCACGAATCATTTCCCGCGGGAGGGTGGAAATAAACATGACCGGGTAGATAACGGTTTGCAGTACATTTCGCAGCTTTTCAAACTGCTGTGTGCGATTGTCTATCAGCATCAGTGCAACAGAAAGTGCAATCATCACAATGACGCGCACCGTTGCGGGAGTAGCACCGCCTAATCGTCTAAGGATTTCACTCATTTACAGCCTGACCGGAAAGACTGGAAGATCAAAAAAACGGAGCAGGAAAACATGTCAGGGGACTGTGTTCCCGTGTTAATTCTAGCAATAACGATTATCTTTCCTGGGCAAAGACATCACCCAGTCGATCCATCTCTTCCAGCGCGTGACCGCAACCGCGGGCTACACAGGTGAGCGGATCTTCTGCAATTACTACCGGCATTCCTGTCTCTTCCATGAAGCGACGGTCTATATCACGCAGCAGTGCGCCGCCACCGGCAAGTATCATACCTTTTTCAGCGATATCCGCACCAAGCTCCGGCGGTGTTTGTTCCAGAGCAACTTTGATTGCCTGGGAAATCTGGTCCAGTGGATCAGCAATAGCATCATAAATTCCTTTACTCGTCAGAGTGACCGAACGAGACAGGCCTTCAGCCAGGTCTCTGCCCTTGATTTCCATTTCCAGAATTTCCGACCCAGGCATCGCTGCACCAATTTCTTTCTTTATTCGTTCAGCGGTAGAATCACCTATCAGCACACCATGCTGGCGACGCAGATAGGTAATTATAGCCTCATCAAACTTGTCCCCCGCCACGCGCAGAGAATCAGAATAAACCAGGCCGCCAAGCGATACGATACCGACTTCGGTGGTACCACCACCGATATCCACAACCATTGACCCTGTTGGATCGGCGACAGGCAAGCCGGCACCAATGGCAACTGCCATCGGCTCTTCAATTAAATAAACTTCACGCGCACCTGCACTGAGGGCAGATTCTTTAATCGCTCGCCTCTCTACCTGTGTCGAACCGCAGGGTACACAAATAATGATACGCGGGCTTGGTTTGAAAAACCGTGTTTCCTGTACCTTGCGGATAAAGTATTTGAGCATCACTTCGGTGACAGAGAAATCAGCAATAACACCGTCTTTCATAGGGCGTATGGCCTTGATGTTTCCCGGTGTACGACCGAGCATCATCTTGGCTTCCTGACCTACGGCAAGTACAGACTTACCTGAGGGGCCTCCCATTGGAGAGTATCTAATGGCAACAACTGAAGGTTCGTTTAGAACTATGCCCTTATCTCGGACATAGATGAGTGTATTCGCTGTACCCAGATCTATCGCCAGATCGTGGGAAAAAAAACCTAACAGTCTCTTAAACATGTTTTCTGATATACCTTGTAGTATTTAAATATAGCAAGCAATGCAGCAATCCCCTGGTCCCAAGTGATGTATTACATCTCCTGCAGCAACCTGGCCAATCTTGGAAACGTGTAAACCTGATTAATTCGAGGGCTGACATCTTATAACTGATATCGAGTCTCCTGATACTTATCTTCAATGTTCAAATCTTTCGTAATAGCCGGCTATTACTGGAGGGTCATACATCGAATCTGAATTTTCAGCTACACAATCTACTTTGCCCGGGTTAAACCAGAGGTTCCATAAATATTAAAAAATCGCCGCAGGACTTTCTCCAACGACGATACAGCAACAGGGATTGTACTCTAGCAATGACGCTATTTCTATTCAACCATTGATGATTATGCTACCTTTCGCCAGCGGAAAAAACATCGAGAGCGACTGCAGGGCTGTTCTACTAATTCATGTATAATCATATTGCGTCGAAACACTGCCATGTTCGTATTGCAGATCTTCGTAAATGTAGCTGATACGTTGAGATGGAGATGTACGTGGACTGTGCAGACACTATATCGTAATGCAGTCTGGTGATATTTGCCCCGACAACGCCAGTTGAATTTCATACAGATTATCCAGAAATAAATAATAGCGCCATAAAAATTTTGATGCCCATTTGAGACACCAGAAAGATTCAATTAAGGATTAATAAGGATTCATTAAGGATTAAACATGTCGATAAACAACGATGATGTCGAAAAAATTGCCCATCTTGCCCGTCTTGCCATCGATCCGGCTCAACTCGAAACCTACACCCAAACCCTGTCTGAAATTCTTGACCTGGTAGAACAAATGAACGAAGTCGATACCGATGGCATAGATGCCATGGCGCATCCACGTGACACCGAATTAAGGTTGCGGGCTGACGCAGTTACTGAAGAAAATCAAAGGGATAAGTATTTAAAGCTGGCGCCGGCCAGTGAAAACGGCCTGTTCCTGGTACCCAAGGTACTAGATTGAGGCAACAGAATTACGGCTAACAAGACTATTTTCACAGACACATAATACATTCAGAAGAATCAACGCCATGCACAATAAATCCCTGCGCGAACTGGCCCAAGGCCTTGGAAACAATGACTTTTCCAGCGTCGAGCTGACACAATACTTTCTCGATCGAATAGAAGCCAATAAGGATATTAACGCCTTTATTACTGTCGATCGTGATACCAGCCTGCAGCAGGCTGCAGAAGCCGATAAACTTCTTGCTGCTGGAAATTCCGGGGTATTAACTGGTATACCGTTGGCACACAAGGATATTTTCTGCACAGACGGCCTGCGAACCAGCTGTGGTTCGCAGATGCTGGATAATTTTATTGCACCCTACAACGCGACAGTCATTCAAAAGTTCCGCCAGGCAGGCAGTGTTACCCTGGGCAAAACCAATATGGACGAATTTGCCATGGGTTCATCAAATGAAACCTCGTTCTATGGAAGTGTGCTAAACCCCTGGGATAAAGACAGGGTGCCTGGCGGCAGTTCCGGAGGGTCTGCAGCGGCAGTAGCCGCACAACTTGCCCCGGCAGCCACCGGCACAGATACCGGAGGTTCGATTCGCCAGCCTGCATCATTTTGCGGCCTCACCGGACTCAAACCCAGCTACGGCAGAGTGTCACGATACGGCATGATCGCCTTCGCTTCATCACTCGACCAGGCAGGGCCGATGACACGCAGCGCTGAAGATGCGGCGATAATGCTGCAAACCATGTCCGGCTTCGACGAACGTGATTCTACCTCTATGGACGTACCTGTTCCTGACTATTCAGCTGACCTTGAGAAGGACCTGCAGGGGCTGAAAATCGGTATGCCGATCGAGTTTTTCAATACAGATCTCGACTCAGAAATTGCCTCGATCACCATCGGCGCTCTGCGTGAATACGAAAAAATGGGCGCCGAACTGGTCGAAATAAGCTTACCGAACAGTCATCTTTCAGTACCCTGCTACTATGTTCTGGCTCCAGCAGAAGCTTCTTCAAACCTTTCACGTTTTGATGGTGTCCGTTATGGCTATCGCACCGCAGAATTTGAAGACCTGCTGGATATGTACAAAAAAACCCGTGCTGAAGGATTCGGTGAAGAAGTCAAGCGCCGCATCATGATCGGCACCTATGCCCTTTCAGCCGGTTACTATGATGCCTACTATCTCAAGGCACAAAAAATACGCCGCCTGATTTCCGATGATTTTACACGCGCCTTCGATCAATGCGATGTTATTGCAGGACCGACAGCCCCGGGCACCGCTTTCCGCTTCGGTGAGAAAACTGATGACCCGGTCGCCATGTATCTAAATGATATTTACACTATCTCGGTCAACCTTGCCGGTCTGCCCGGTATGTCACTGCCTGCCGGCATGGACAGTCAGAATCTACCGGTCGGTCTGCAACTGATCGGGCAGTATTTCGATGAATCAAAACTGCTTAATGTGGCCCATCGCTACCAGCAGGTCACAGACTGGCACCTGCGCAGCCCTGAAAACTCATGAGAACAAACTAACACACTATCCGGGTAAATAAAGATGGAATGGGAAACCGTTATCGGGCTGGAAATACACACTCAGCTGAAAACCAGAAGTAAAATATTCTCCGGTGCTGCCACCGCCTATGGGGCAGAAGCCAATACACAGGCCTGTGCAGTTGATCTTGCACTGCCTGGTGTGCTGCCCGTGATGAACCGCGATGCAGCACGAATGGCAGTAAAATTTGGTCTCGCTATAGGCGCCAGGATCAACCAGATATCGATCTTTGATCGCAAAAATTACTTTTACCCTGATTTACCGAAAGGCTACCAGATTTCACAACTCGAACTCCCCATCGTCGGTAAAGGCTCTATTACTATTGATGTCAACGGTAAGAAAAAAGTCATCGGCGTTACCCGCGCCCACCTGGAAGAAGATGCCGGCAAATCTTTACATGAAGATTTTCACGGCATGACTGGCATCGACCTGAATCGGGCCGGCACCCCGCTAATAGAGATCGTATCAGAACCTGACATGCGCTCAGCTGCCGAAGCAGTTGCTTATCTGAAGTCTATTCATTCACTGGTTCGCTACCTTGATATCTGTGATGGCAATATGCAGGAAGGCTCATTTCGATGTGATGCCAATGTCTCTGTGCGGCCAAAGGACCAGGAGGAATTTGGCACACGAGCGGAGTTAAAAAATATTAATTCATTCCGCTTTGTAGAAAAAGCGATAGAAATTGAAGTTGAGCGTCAGATTGATATCCTCGAATCAGGTGGCAGGGTCGTGCAGGAAACACGTCTCTATGATTCAGAAAAGAACCAGACAAGATCAATGCGCAGCAAGGAAGAAGCCAATGATTACCGCTACTTCCCCGATCCCGACCTGCCGCAGATGGTGCTGGAAGATTCGTTCATTGAAGAGATACGCGCCGAACTGCCGGAACTGCCTGGCGCCAGGTGCGAGCGTTTTATCACCGAATACGGTTTATCTGATTATGATGCCCAGGCACTGACCGCAAGCAGAGATCTCGCCGACTATTATGAGCAGGCAGTGGCGATTCTGCCCACTCAGCCTAAGCTGATTTCCAACTGGGTAAACGGTGAATTGGCAGCCGGGCTTAACCGTGATAATACGAGCATCACCGAAAGCCCCGTCACGGCGGCAATGCTTGGTCAACTCGTCACACGTATTGATGACAATACCATCTCAGGAAAAATAGCCAAAGAAGTATTCGAAGCTATATGGAACGGCGAAGGTAATGCAGACGAGATAATTGAAAAGCGTGGTCTCAAACAGATCTCGGATGACAGTGCGATTGAACCCGTCATTGATGAGATCCTGGCCAATAACACGAACCAGGTAGAACAGTACAAAGCAGGCAACACAAAGTTGCTTGGCTTCTTTGTCGGACAGGTGATGAAGGCAACTCAGGGCAAAGCCAACCCCAAGCAGGTTAATCAATTATTGAGCAAGAAACTGGACAAATAATCAGGAAGAAAGTACCTGCATCCAGAACAAGGTAGTATCTTCTTAAAAGAAATACAGTAGATTAGAATCTCAACACAAAATTCCAGATTAAAACTCTGGCTCAGTATTTTTGTCTATAAGATCTTTGAGGGAAATGCCCGCTATCCGCTGCTGCGAGTTCAACCGATCGATGCAATATTTTAATCACTTGATTAACTAATTGTGTGTTCACAATGCTATACAGGACTCGAATAAAGAATACAGCTAAGCAAAAAGCTGAGATATTATCTCGATAGCAATGACCCGATGGACAGTCTAAATGATGATATGTATCAGAGAGCCGCTAGCAGTCCTCCGATAGTATTTCCAAATAGCCATGATATATCGCCTGACTTTAAACTAATCGTTTTTCCTACTGAAACTGGAAATTTGTATTTCATGAACTAAGCTTATTGATAACAGTATCTCTCCTTTACTGGTTTGAAATTAGCCCAACCCTCACAGTTGGGCTTTTTTTGCTACAAAATCTGGAAATAAACATTTTGCATGGTAGGATTAATTTAGAATTAAAACATATATATGTTCGGTGTTTATCTGCCCGACTCATCCGTTGGGCTTTTTTTGGTCTTCTCACTCTGGAAATCTACAATTCATGCACTAGGCTTGTTAACAGGAGTGCTCCGCCCTTTTCTTTAGAGAACAGTAATGATTGATATTGCAGACATTGTTATTCATGTTCACAAGAATCTACTATCAGAACATCTTGAAAGGATTGAAGAAGAGGTGAGTGCGCTTGAAGGCGTTATATCGGTTAATTTCAGTCATGAAATTAAGCACAGACTTACTGTGGTTTTTGATCCTATGGTGACAACCTCAAAAAGATTCCTAAATCTTGTGAAGCAATGGGACAGGAATGCCTTTCTTCTCTGAAATGCATGCACCTCAAGTAACCTATTCCATATCAAACACAAACCGTATTTCAATACTTGTATCAGCAATTGAAGGTGCTTTCACCAAGTCTGGATGGCTATGTGTAGTTCTTTCGCTAGCTGTGATTGACTTAGTATGACAGCCTATAGCGAGCTATGTTACAGAAGGCTGTGACTAGTCGCGAATAATAGCTTGGACTGTAATTCTCATGTTTGCAGTATTGCAGACGGATTTACCTGGTCAGTGACTGAATTTCTAGAAGGCAAAATGGTGCCGGAGAGTGGGATCGAACCACCGGCCTGCGCATTACGAATGCGCTGCTCGGCCAACTGAGCTACTCCGGCCTGAGACGTCAAACATCCAGAAAAATGACACCTCGCGAGGGAGCGGAACTTTACTGGAATTACGTTATGAAAACAATAATTACACTGCCTGCTTTCGATATTCTACTTACTTGATTTTATACGGATTCGTTGACGAACTGCCTGCATATTTTAGTGAGCGATATTGTAATAGTGAAGCTGCAATTCTTGCTGATCCCAGACCTATTATGACGCCATTCCTGAAATGTCCTGAGCAGATAACAAGGTTGTCCAATTGTGGGTGCCAGTCAATAGTAGGAGTACCATCTGCTGAGCCAGGCCTCAGACCTGCCCACTGACTCACAACAGGGGTCTTTGCCAGGAAAGGTACTATGCTAACAGCTTCGCTCATCAACAAATGGCCGGCATCGTCAGTGGTGCTTTTATCAAACCCTACATATTCCAATGTACTGCCTGCAACAATATGGCCGTCTTTCCTGGGAATAATATATTTGCCATTATTCATTATTATCCTGTTTAACCTGCCCGGTTCTGTTTTAAACAGGATCATCTGTCCCCGCACAGGTTCAATATTAAGTGTCAGCCCCGTATCTTCCAGTAAAGTGGCTGACCATGCACCCGCTGCAACAAGGTAATTTCCTGCTGACCATTTGCCTGCGGGGGTTTCTACATTAACGACTTTTCCCGCCGAAGTATTGATCTTTTCTACCGGCATATCGGTGATGATTTTTACCCCTCTCTGGATAAGGTCCTGGATAAGGGATTTCATTATCCGCGGATTACGTACCTGGCCGACGTAGGGCAGCCAGAGCGCTGCTTGAAAGTTTTCTGACAGCTCCGGCTCCAGTACCGATATCTCCCTGCGGCCAATGCGAGAAAGATATTTGATTTTACTGTCCAGTCTAATCTTCTTGCTGAATTCTTTCGCCCACGACTTCGCCTCGTCCTGTTCTTCGGTATCAAGAATCAGGTGCCCTGAACGAATATATTCAGGATCGATGCCGGTTGCTTCAAGCAGTTCCGCAGCAAGCCCGGGGTATTCCAGGTGACCGATGGCAGATAAGTCTGTTACTGCATCGGGATAACGCCAGGGATAGAGAGGTGAAAGAATTCCACCGCCAGCCCAGGATGATTCGAGTCCAGCGCGGGGGTTACGCTCAAGCACAGTAACTGACTGACCGGCCAGTGCAAGCTCACGTGCCGTCAGCAGGCCAATGATGCCGCCGCCAATGATGAGAGTGTCGATATTATTGCCAGGCATTGTTTTAGTAGACCCTATCGCAGCGACCTAGGGAGAGCGAAAGTAACATTTTCTTCAGGGCCAGTAAGGTCGCTCACGGTCGCTGATTTCAGTTCCTTGCATCGTTCAATGACACCTTCAACGAGCACTTCCGGTGCCGAGGCACCAGCAGTAATACCCAGTACTTCTACCCCCTCCAGCCATTCGGGCAAGATTTCATCGGCATCGTCGATCAGGCATGCGGGCACCCCTTTCTTCTCAGCGAGTTCTTTTAGCCGGTTGGAATTGGAACTGTTTGTTGAACCGACGACAAACACCTTATCGCATTGTTCTGCCAGTCTTTTTACTGCATCCTGGCGGTTCTGAGTCGCGTAGCAGATATCATCTTTGCGCGGCCCCTGTATGTTTGGGTAACGCTGCTTTAACGCCGCAATGACATTCGCTGTATCGTCAATCGATAATGTTGTCTGTGTGACGTAAGCCAGTTTTTCTACATTTTCCAGTTCGAGCTTCGCTACGTCTTGCGGTGTTTCGACAAGGTCGATGCCGAAATTAATCTGGCCGATGGTGCCTTCTACTTCGGGGTGGCCGGCGTGGCCGATCAGGACGCAGTGGTAGCCATCTTGATGGTGACGCGAGACTTCCCTGTGTACCTTTGTCACCAGCGGACAGGTTGCATCAAAAACTCTAAGGTTGCGCCGTTCGGCCTCAGCCCTGACAGCAAGCGGTACACCGTGTGCACTGAAGATAACTGTCTGATCATCCGGCACGTCTTCCAGCTCATCAACAAAGATAGCGCCTGCCTCTTTCAGTCGATTTACCACGAAGCGGTTGTGCACAACTTCATGACGGACGTATATCGGCGCACCTAGCTGCTGCAGTGCACGCTCAACGATTTCGATCGCCCTGTCTACCCCTGCACAAAAGCCCCGCGGGCTAGCTCTAAGAATTTTCATCATGCACCGTTTCCCCGGGTCACGCCCGAAGCATTATCATCATTAAAATCAGTCATTCTTTTCCAATATATTCTCGACCGAAACAATCTCAACCGCAAACATGACATCACGGCCACAAAGCGGGTGGTTAAAATCTACCTGAACATTTTCTTCAGTAACCTCACGGATAATGCCGGGTATCGTTGTCCCATTGGGCAGGGTAAATTCGATGACATTCCCCTGCTGCGGCAGTTCATCCTGGTCAAAAACCGAGTGTTCAACCAGCTGTACACGAGATTCATCATAGGCGCCAAACAGGTTTTCCTGCGCAGGGATGATGATATCGTCAGTATCGCCAGCTTTCATTCCATAGAGTTTCTGTTCAAGTTCATTGATGAACTCTCCCCTGCCGAGGGTAATAGTTTCAGGGGCATCTTCCGCCTCTTCAATAACAGTTCCATCTGCCAGTGAAACGGCATATCTCAGGGCCACTGTACTATCGGCTTTAATCTTCTGTTCTTCTGCCATGACTAGGATTTGTATTTAAAAAGACGAATATTGAAAGCGTCAATGATCAGCAGGAATGCACCAATGCTGATTGCCATATCGGCAACATTAAAGATGGCAAAATGCCAATCGCCGACATAGAAATCGATAAAGTCGACGACCTTCTGCAGCCGCAGGCGATCGATAACATTTCCCAGTGCACCACCGAGCACCAGCCACAGCGAAATAGAAAACTGTAAATCCTTACGCGGCGCTTTATAGAGCATCACCAGCAGTATTGCTGACATGACAAAAGCAATGATAATAAAAAACGTATTCTGCCAGCCGCCTGCCTGGTGCAGGAAACTGAATGCCGCGCCGGTATTATAGGCGAGTGTGAAGTTCAAAAAAGGCAACACAGCCACCGGCTGATGTAATACCAGGTATTCTTCAGCCAGGTACTTGCTTGCCTGGTCGGCGATGATAACCAAAAATGAAATCCAGCTGCCGCGACTGATAGCCCGTTCAAATTTGGTCGACTGCTTTTCTGTTGATTCAGGCATCAGGTTCTCCAACGAACTGCCGTCAGACAAAGCGTCTTAACTCGCCGTCACCTTCTACGTTCTCGATACAGCGGCCACAGATTTCAGGATGATCAGGATTGCTGCCGACATCCTCGCGATGGTGCCAGCAGCGTATGCATTTCGCTTTTTCCGTGGCGCTGACATCGATGGCGACAATGTCCTTGTCCCAGTTGTCCAGTGACTGCGCCCAGTCTACCAGTTCACTGCCGCGGCCTTCTCTGTCTTCGATGCGGAACAGATGGACATAGGAGGTTATAAAAATGAAGCGGCATTCATCAGCAAACGACTGCAATATATCCAGAGTTTTGCCTTCGGCGTAGATCGTCACCTCTGCATCCAGCGGTGAGCCGATAACGCCGTCCTTGCGCAAGCTTTCCAGTGCCTGTGAAACACCTTCCCGAAGCGCGGTGACAACCTGCCAGCGCTCCAAAAGAGCAGCGCTGTTATCGATCTCGGGCAGTGTATGCCAGTGCTCGAGGAATATGCTGTTGCCTCTCTCGCCCGGCATATAAGACCAGATTTCTTCAGCCGTGAAGCTCAATACAGGCGCCATCCAGCGCACCAGGGATTCCAGAATATGGTACATCGCTGTCTGTGCGGAACGACGCGCATGACTGCCTGCCGGCGTGGTGTAGAGCCGGTCTTTGAGGATATCCAGGTAGAAGCCACCCATGTCATTAACGCAGAACTGCAGCACTGCCTTGTAGACACGGTGGAAAGAGAAATCTTCATAGTCCTTGATCACCGCCTGGTTTAATTCCTGGCAGCGGGCAACCGCCCAGGCATCGATTTCAATCAGCTCAGCGATATCAATGGCATCGCCCGATGGATCGAAGCCATCGAGGTTGCCTAGCAGGAAGCGATTGGTGTTGCGGATTCGGCGATAGGCATCTGCTGTGCGCTTGATGATCTCATCCGAGATACTCATCTCGTTGCGGTAATCCATTGCCGCGACCCATAAACGCAGAATATCTGCGCCCATCGAGTTGATGATCTTCTGCGGCGCAATGACGTTGCCTTTAGATTTCGACATCTTGTTGCCATCAGCATCGACGGTAAAGCCATGCGTCAATACGGTTTTATAGGGGGCACATCCCTTCATCGCAACAGAACTCAATAGTGATGACTGGAACCAGCCGCGGTGCTGATCAGAACCCTCGAGGTAAAGATCGGCAGGTGATCTATGCCCTTGCCTTTTATCCAGCACAAAGGCATGTGAAACGCCGGAATCAAACCAGACATCAAGGATGTCGGTGATTTTCTGATAATCATCGGCTTCATCACCAAGCAGCTCTGCGGGATCCATCGCAAACCAGGCTTCCACCCCGCCCTGCTCTATGCTGTCGGCTACCTGCATCAGGATCTCAACACTGCGCGGATGCAATTCACCGGTCTGTGTATGAACAAACAGGGCAATAGGGGCACCCCAGTGGCGCTGGCGTGAAATGCACCAGTTAGGCCGGCCCTCGACCATGCCTTTTATCCGTGCCTCACCCCATTCGGGGATCCACTGGATATTGTTGATCTCTTCAAGCGCTTTGGTACGCAGACCCGCCTGGTCCATGCTGATGAACCACTGCGGGGTTGCACGGAAAATAATTGGCGATTTATGGCGCCAGCAGTGCGGATAGCTATGCTTGATGGATTCAGAAAACAACAATGCATTTTGATCCTTCAGCACCTCGAGTACATGTGCATTTGCCTTTAAAACATGCTCTCCAGCGAAAATGGGTGTGCCCTCGACAAAGACACCATTACCCGCGACAGGGTTATCGACTTTCAGGTCATATTTCCTGCCGGCGATGTAATCTTCCTGGCCATGACCGGGAGCAGTATGTACCGCACCTGTGCCGGCTTCTGTTGTAACATGCTCAGCGAGAATCACCGGCACTACGCGATCATAGAACGGGTGCTCAAGACCAATGCCCTCGAGAGCCTGGCCACTGACTGACGCCAGCTGTTGATAATCTTCCACTTCATAGCGCGCCAACACAGAATCAAGTAGATCAGCTGCAAAAACATACAGCCCGGGGTGCTTGTCGTTGATTCTAATCAGCACATATTCAAGGTCCGGGTGCAGTGCTACCGCCTGGTTGGCCGGCAGTGTCCACGGTGTCGTGGTCCAGATGACAAAGGAAACCGGCTCACTGGAGTCGTGGGTAAAGGCCGTATGCACTGCTGCCGCGTCGGATGCCTGGAAGGCAACATCAATCGCTGACGATGTTTTGTCCTGGTATTCGACTTCGGCCTCAGCCAGTGCGGATCCGCAGTCGGTACACCAATGCACCGGCATCGCCCCCTGAAACAAATGCCCCTGCTCGATGATGCGTCCAAGCGAGCGAACGATTTCTGCTTCATTCTCCGGCGCCATGGTCAGGTAGGGGTTGTCCCAGTCACCCAGCACACCCAGTCGCTTGAAGTCTTCGCGCTGTCGGTCTACCTGTTTCAGCGCATACTCACGGCATTTCTGGCGAAAGCTGTTGGTGTCAATTTTGACCCCGGCCTTACCGGATTTTTTTTCTACCTGTAATTCGATAGGCAGGCCGTGGCAGTCCCAGCCCGGGATGTATGGTGCATCATAGCCATCGAGGGTGCGTGATTTAACAATGATATCTTTCAGAATTTTGTTGACGGCATGACCGATATGGATATCGCCGTTGGCGTACGGCGGTCCATCATGCAGTATGTATTTGGGTGCGTCTGCACGTTCATCACGAATACGCTGGTATAAATCCTGACCCCAGTTCTTGAGAAATTCCGGTTCACGATTCGCCAGGTTCGCTTTCATTGGAAAACCGGTGCTGGGCAGGTTTATGGTTGTCTTGTAATCGGTCATACGACGACTCTTTTCAATGGTACAAAATTATAGTGATACTTATTGTAGATAAATATTACCGCAATAGCGGAAATTAACATGGCCAATGTTTTTTTCACAGTGCTGGCTTGATTCGTTTTAAAGAGCTGCTCAAATGGTTGTGAAATATTCTTTCGCGCTGATGACATCACGCCCTATCTGATCCTTCAGTTCATCGAAGGAATCAAAACGTAGTTCTTCACGGATTTTGTGGCGGAAAACCACGTTGATACGGCGGCCGTAAATCTGCTCGTCGAAATCAAACAGGTGAACCTCCAGCAGTGTGCGCATACCGCAAACCGTCGGACGTGTGCCAAGATTAGCAACACCAAAAACCGGTTCTCGATCGAGACCAAATACCTCAACGGCGAAAATTCCACGTAACGGAATGACCTTTCGCTTCATATTGATGTTTGCTGTCGGGAAACCCCATTCGCGGCCGCGCTTATCACCATGAGCGACTTTGCCGGTCATATGATAATGGCGACCAAGAAGACGTTCAGCACGATCAAAGTCGCCGTCCGCCAATGCCGAGCGAATTCCTGAACTGCTGACACGCTCACCGTCAACGCGGAAACTGGGCATCGAAACAACGGTAAAATTGTTCTCTTTTCCAGCCTGCTGCAGCAGCTGAAAATCGCCGCTCCTGTTCTTGCCGAAGCGGAAATCATCACCGACAACCAGGTAACGGATATCAAGGCCTTCAATCAGTATCTTCGATATAAAGTCTTCCGCCGACATCGACGCCAGCCGGTGATTAAATGGCAGCACCAGCAGGCGATCAATGGCAAAACGCTTCAGCGTGACATATTTTTCACGGAAGGTTGATAGCCGTGCAGGGGCATTGTGCTGGCCGAAAAACTCTGCCGGCGTAGGTTCGAAGGTTATCATTGTGGTCGGCAGGTTCATCGCCGCCCCCTTCTCTGCCAGCTGCCCGATTACTGCCTGGTGGCCGAGGTGGACGCCGTCAAAATTCCCTATTGTGGCAACACAGGGCGTGTCAGCCGGTTGCAGGTTATGCAATCCGAATATCAGCTCCATGTCATTGCTCTCAGCATATCAGTAATAATAGGTTTTCGGTTTAAAAAAATACGAATGGGTTCCTGGTTACTGCTACACCGATAATGTAGGCGAAAACCAATATTGCTTCAAAAAACGCGACAAGTCGGATTGTCCTGGTCTTGCCGAAACGAAAGGCGATTAATCCTAGTGCGATATACAGCAATAATGCGATGATTTTTGCCATCAGCCATGGCGTCGAAAAAAGTTCCAGGCCACTGCGCAGATACAGTATGATCGCACTGACGATCAGCACCGTATCAATTATGTGCGGGGTGATCTTTAACCATTTCCTGTTGGCAAGATCCGATCCGCTAAAACGCAGTATGCCGCGAAAGATAAAACCGGAAATACTCAGTAATACCGAGGTAACATGAACAAGAAGAACTGGGTTGGTCATCATAGTTTACTACCTGTACAAGTGACTAGATAACGCGAAACACGTGAAATTTCAGGTAGCCGGATTCCGGCATTGCCAGTAACACAGGATGATCAGCGGCAGGACCGCCACGAAACAGCATCTGGCACTGGCGGCCATTTCTAACCGCGGCCTGCTGAATAGAATCAAGGAAGTCTTCTTCAGAAATATGATGTGAACAACAGGCAGTAGACAGGATTCCACCAGACTTCAACACCTGCATCGCCGAGCCATGCAGTTTACGGTAGGCCTTGCGGGCAACCGGTATTGATTTCCGGTTGGAGGCAAAAGCCGGTGGATCTACATTGACCACATCATAAAGCTGCTCTGGTTTCAGACCTGGCAGCCACTTCATCACATCGGCTTTATTGAACTGAATTTTATCGCTGAGCTGATTAATGCCGGCATTTTTTTCTGCCCGCGCAAGTGCCGACTCTGATATATCAACCGCATCAACATGAGCGGCACCGGCGACAACGGCGTTTAGTGCAAAGCCGCCATCATTACAGAAAGCATCAAGTACTCGGGCGCCCTGCTCGATAAAACGCCTGAAGGCATATCGGTTTTCCCGTTGATCTATGAAGAAGCCGGTCTTCTGACCATGAATCACATCAACTTCATAATTAATATCGTATTCAGTGATCAGCGCCCTGACTTCCTGTTCATCTGCATTGCCTGAATTCCAGATGCCAGTGTATTGTGGAAGGCCTTCCAGTTTACGCAGAGAGGAATCATTCCTCATCACAATGACCGCCGGAGACAGTTTCTCGCTGAGCAGATTAAGTATCAACTCAATATTGCTCTCCATGCCGGCAGAGTTGACCTGAATACTCAGCACATTATCAAACTGATCAACAATTAGCCCGGGCAGGCCGTCGCTCTCGGAATGCACCAGCCGCCTGGCATTCGAGTCCGGGTAGATCCTGTTTCTCAGCTGGATGGACTGGTCGAGCAGTTCTGAAAAAAACTGCTGATCCGGTTCCTGTTCATTTCCTGTCAGCGCACGAAATGCAATCAGCGAGTGTGGATGGTAGAAGCCAAAGGCAAGAAAAGTGCCGTCGCGCTGACGCAGAGCGACGATGTCACCGGGGTCGGGCCGCTCGTCCGGTTTTTCCAGTTCGTTGCTGAATATCCACGGATGACCCTGCTTGAAGCGTTTGCCTGATTTGCTTTTAAGGATAATCGATTTCATAGAAGTCATTTCCTGCACAATCACAGCTTACGTGGAAAACACGATGTTTTGAGGGAAGTCGCGTGTGCCTGGTTGCCTGTGTGCTTAGTCGGTTGAGGCCGCCTTTTCCGGCAATACGGCAAGTATGTCGAGACCGGATTTTACCGTGTCGCCAATGCTCGCTTTAATTTCTGTGCCGTCAGGCAAGTAGAGGTCTACCCTGGAGCCAAAGCGAATAAAGCCATAACGCTGCCCTGCCTGCAAGGTGTCACCTTCATCGACATAACAGAGGATGCGCCTGGCCACCAGGCCGGCGATCTGTACACAGGTGATGTCCAGCCCATAATCCGTGGTTATCCACAACGCATTCTGTTCATTCTCTTCCGCTGCCTTGTCAAACGCGGCATTGATGAAGGAACCGGGCCGATACCAGCGTTTTTTAATCACTCCATTGACCGGCGACTTATTCGAATGAACATTAAAAACGTTCATAAACACACTGATTTTGTTCACTTCCCTGTCAAGATACGGATCCTTCATCTTGCCGACAAAGATCACCTTACCATCGGCCGGACAAACAATATCATTCGGCCCTGCATCGACATGACGCGTTGGATCACGAAAGAACTGGATGCAGAATACCGCAATCAGCCACCACGGGGAGGCCCAAAGCCAGCCCCAGGCGTAGGTGATGGCGATGGCGATGGCAAGACTGCCGGCAATAAATGGCCAGCCTTCACGAGCAAATAGAGGATACCTTGTCATGCTTACTCAATAAGATGTGTTAGTCGCCGACTTTACGTCGCAACCAGGATCAGTTCTTTGTCTTGTCAACGATCTTGTTGGCTGAGATCCATGGCATCATACCGCGGAGTTTTGCACCGACTTCTTCGATTGGATGTTTTTCGCCTTTTTCACGCAGGGCATAAAAATTACTGCAGCCTTCAGCATTCTCGTCCATCCATTCTTTGGCAAATTGACCGGACTGAATTTCACCGAGGATCTTCTTCATTTCAGCCTTTGTGTTGTCGGTGACAACACGCGGTCCACGTGTCAGGTCACCGTACTCGGCAGTATTGGAAATTGAGTAACGCATGTTGGCAATGCCGCCTTCATACATCAGGTCAACAATCAGCTTCAGTTCATGCAGACATTCAAAATAGGCCATTTCCGGCGCGTAGCCAGCTTCGGTCAGGGTTTCGAATCCAGCACGAACCAGTTCAGTGGCACCGCCGCAGAGGACAGCCTGCTCGCCGAACAGGTCCGTTTCAGTTTCTTCGCGGAAACTGGTTTCGATGATGCCAGCACGACCACCGCCGTTGGCTGATGCATAAGCCAGCGCGATATCCTTAGCTGTTCCAGTCGCATCCTGGGCAACAGCAATCAAACTTGGTACACCACCGCCCTGTGTATAGGTTGAACGAACCAGGTGGCCGGGGCCTTTAGGTGCAACCATGAATACATCCATATCAGCAGACGGCTTGATATAGCCGAAATGAATATTGAAGCCGTGGGCAAACGCCAGTGCAGCACCGGGCTTGAGGTTTGGCTCAATTTCATTTGCATAGAGCTCTGCCTGCTTTTCATCAGGCGCAAGAATCATCACGATGTCGGCCATCGCAACAGCATCAGCAATGTTAGCCACTTCCAGCCCTGAGGCTTCTGCCTTGGCACGTGAGGATGAACCTTCACGAAGCCCGACGACAACGGACAGTCCGCTGTCTTTAAGATTATTGGCATGGGCGTGTCCCTGCGAGCCATACCCGATGATGGCAATCTTCTTTCCTTTGATAACGGAAAGGTCAGCGTCTTTGTCGTAATAAACCTTCATGATAATCCTCGTAAACTAAACAAGCCGGTAGACCGGCAGAAAAAGTAAAAGTAATGATTTGATAATTTAAAGTCGTAAGCCTTTTTCACCGCGGGCGATGCCTAATACCCCGGAACGTACAACTTCAATAATGGTGTCATTGGGTACTGCTTTCAAAAAGGCGTCGATTTTACCACAGTTGCCGGTGAGTTCGATGGTATAACTGGTATCTGTCACATCAACGATGCGGCCGCGAAAGATTCCCACCAGGCGATTGATTTCATCCCTGGCATTACCTGCCGCGCGAACCTTGATCAGGCTTATTTCGCGCTCAACGTGTTCATTTTCAACCAGGTCAACCAGCTTCACGACATCGATAAGCTTGTTCAGCTGCTTCTTGATTTGCTCGACAACCCGGTCAGTTCCGCTGGTAACCAGTGTCATGCGAGACAGCGAAGCATCTTCGGTCGGCGCCACAGTCAACGACTCAATATTGTAACCACGTGCAGAGAACAGGCCAGCAACACGTGACAGGGCACCAGATTCATTTTCCATCAATATAGAAATTATATGACGCATATCAGGCCAGCTCCCTTTCTTCGTCGTTGCCGCCGTTCCTTGGTGACAGATGCATTTCGTGGTGTCCCTTGCCTGCCGCGATCATTGGATAGACATTTTCTGTCTGGTCGGTAATGAAATCGAGGAAATACAGGCGAGTCTTATCATTCAGCGCTTCTTTCAAAGCGCCTTCGACGTCATCGGGCTTTTCGATCCTTATGCCAATATGACCATAACCTTCTGCCAGTTTGACCAGATCGGGCAAGGCATCCATGTACGAGTTCGAATATCGGCGGTCATAGAAGAATTCCTGCCATTGCCTGACCATCCCGAGGTAGCGGTTGTTTAGATTGACGATATTCAACGGCAAATCATATTGCTTACAGGTCGATAATTCCTGCAGGCACATCTGAATACTGCCTTCACCGGTGACGCAGGCGACAGTAGCGTCGGGGTGGGCTAGTTGTACTCCCATCGCTGATGGCAGACCAAAGCCCATAGTCCCGAGACCGCCGGAATTAATCCAGCGTCTCGGTTTGGTAAATTTGTAATACTGCGCAGCGAACATCTGGTGCTGACCGACATCAGAAGTTACGTAGGCATCACCCTTTGTGACTTCATAGAGTTTCTCAACAACAAATTGAGGTTTGATCAGGTCGCTGTCACGGTCATAATCCAGGCAGTCAACCTTGCGCCAGCCGTCGATCTGGTCCCACCATTTCTGTAAAGCCTCAGCATCAGGTTTGCGGCCAGACTCTTTAATCTGGCTTATCATCTTATCGATAACAACATCAGCTGAGCCAACGACAGGAATGTCCGCAGAAATTGTTTTGCTGATCGACGATGGATCGACATCAACGTGGATAATTTTTGCGTACGGACTGAATTTGTTAGTATCTCCGGTGACGCGGTCATCAAAGCGTGCGCCGATACACAGCATGACATCACACTCATGCATCGCAAGATTTGCTTCGTAGGTACCGTGCATGCCGAGCATGCCAACAAACAGCGGGTCATCGGCCGGGTAGGAACCAAGGCCCATCAAGGTGTTGGTACACGGGTAGCCGAGCAAACGTACCAGTTCTGTCAGTTTGTCGCTGCAGTTAGCTAAAATAATACCGCCACCCGTATAGATAATCGGCCGTTTTGCGCCAAGCAGCACCTGTACCGCCTTGCGTATCTGCCCGCTGTGTCCTTCTGAAGTAGGCTGATAAGAGCGCATAGCGATAGTTTTCGGATAGATATATTCCGTTTTATTGGCAGTAATATCCTTCGGTAGATCAATCACGACAGGGCCAGGTCTGCCAGAGGTGGCAACATAGAAAGCCTTTTTAATTGTCGTGGCAAGGTCACGGACATCCTTAACGAGGAAGTTGTGCTTAACACAGGGGCGTGTGATTCCAATAGAATCGACCTCCTGGAAAGCATCATCACCTATTAGATGAGACGGTACCTGGGCCGTTATAATAACCATCGGAATGGAATCCATGTGCGCCGTTGCGACAGGCGTAACCACGTTCGTTGCACCGGGGCCTGAAGTCACCAGGACTACACCCGGCTTGCCATTGGAACGGGCATAACCATCAGCAGCATGGCCTGCACCTTGCTCATGGCGGACCAGAATATGCTTGACATCATCTTGCTGGTATAGCGCATCATAAATATGCAGCGCCGCACCGCCAGGGTAGCCGAAGATATACTCGACCCCTTCATCTGCCAGCGCTTTGACAAGAATTTGTGCACCGGTTAATTCCACTGATTTCACCTCGAAATATTATTAATTCACTG
>JARFQI010000042.1 GCA_029287855.1 Arenicellales bacterium
ACAATCAGGAAATCGTGGGCAGAAAGGATGTGCAACATGCGATAGATGCGGCTGACCACCGGGCTGACCGAATACGCGAGCGCGTACAGGAAGAAATCGAGCGCGGCACCCTGCTTATTGACACTACAGGTAAAAAAGTAGGCCAGGTAAATGGATTATCCGTTATCCAGCTTGGTAACTTCTCGTTTGGTCAGCCTTCACGCATCACGGCCCGCGTCCGTATTGGTGGCAGCAAAGTTATCGATATCGAACGCGAAGTCAAACTAGGTGGTCCCATTCATTCCAAGGGTGTATTGATACTTTCAAGCTATCTTGGGTCTTATTATTCGGTAGATTATCCACTCTCATTGACTGCCAGCCTGGTTTTTGAACAATCTTATGGTGAGGTGGAAGGTGACAGTGCCTCGTCAGCTGAACTCTATGCATTGATCTCTGCCCTGTCTGATATCCCTGTCAACCAGTCTCTGGCCGTCACCGGCTCGGTCAATCAACATGGTGAAATCCAGCCGATAGGTGGAGTCAACGAAAAGATTGAAGGGTTCTTTGATGTATGCGGCAAACGCGGCCTGAATGGTGAACAGGGAGTCATTATTCCCGCTTCCAACAGCAGGCATCTGATGCTTCGCAATGATGTCTGTAAGGCAGTCGAGGATGGAAAATTCATGGTTTATAGCGTCGAAACGATAGATGATGGCATTGAGCTTCTCACCGGCATGAGCGCTGGCCAAAGGGATGAAAACGGTCAATTTCCTGCAGATTCTATCAACCACCTCGTGCAGTCCAAACTTACCGAGTATGCGACGAAGATGCATGACTACGCCAGCCATGCCGAGTCACCTGGTGGCAAGGAATGAACACCTTTAATGCTGGATCACTTTTCAGGCGCATCGCCGTTGCACTCGATGACTCTATGCAAAGTAGCCAGGCGCTGCAGACAGCCGCCGAACTGGCTGCCAGCCTGCAGGTAGAACTGGAAGGTATTTTTTTCGAAGACATCAATCTAATCCATCTTGCAGAACTTCCGTTTGCGCGTGAAATCCGGCCCGCATCTATGACCGAGGAAACGGTGAGTGCACAGCGAATGGAACAGGAACTCAGGTCTCAGGCTCACCAGCAGCAGAAAAAGCTGGAACTCGTTGCGCACGAGAAAGGTATCAGCTGTTCTTTCAGAATTCGTCGCGGACAGATCAGGAGTGAATTGATGGCAGCGGTTGCCGAAGTCGACGTGTTGACGCTTTGCAGGCCGGCCCGATTGTCAGAGAAGTTCAAGCGGGGAACTATTGGATTTCCCTTGAGCACTGTATTACCGATGCAAAAGGCCAATACTTCGGTGTCGGTAATTTTCGGCAGCGCACAAAATGAAAAGATGGCACTAATGGTTGCTGTTCAACTTGCCGGCCGACTGGATGTGGAGATTCGTGTTCTGGTGACAGGAGACTCTGATGCCGAGATAGACGATCTGCTGCGTGAGGCAGATACAATACTTGGAACACAGAAACAACAGGTTTCTTACATCCATTTACCAGGCAAACAGATATCTGACCTCGTAATAGCCACAGCATCATCAAACAGCCGGGTTCTGCTGGTCAACAGCAATAATTCAATAGTGGCAGGTGGGCAGCTGTGGCCATATCTTGAACAGCTATCCTTGCCGGTTCTAATCATCCGTGAACAGACAGCAAAAACTAGCAATGCCTGACAATAATCATAACATTCGTGTTTTAATTATGGGCGCTGCTGGCCGTGATTTTCATAATTTCAACATGGTTTATCGTAACAACCCTGACTTCGAAGTGGTCGCATTTACCGCTACCCAGATACCGGATATCGCAGGGCGGCAATACCCTGCTTCTCTTGCCGGCCGCTACTATCCCGATGGCATACCAATTAATGACGAATCTGAACTCGCTGAATTGTGCCAGGAAGAGGCTATCGACCAGGTCGTCTTTTCCTACAGTGATGTGAGCCACGCTCTGGTCATGCACAAGGCATCTATTGTCCTTGCAGCCGGTCCAGATTTCGTTATGCTGGGAGCAGAACGTACCATGCTGAAGGCGAAGGTACCGGTTATTTCAGTCTGTGCAGTACGGACCGGCTGTGGGAAATCCCCGACCACGCGATGGCTGTCGATACTGTTGAAGCAACGCGGCCTGAAGGTTGCGATTATTCGTCACCCCATGCCCTATGGTAATCTCGAACTGCAGGCTATGCAGCGTTTCACCTCAACCGCCGATCTGGACAATGCAGAGTGCACCGTTGAGGAACGTGAAGAGTATGAGCCCCACCTGCTGCTTGGTAATATTGTTTATGCCGGCATCGACTACGCCGCAGTGGTGTCTCGCGCTGAAAGTGAAGTGGACATTATTCTGTGGGATGGCGGCAATAATGACTTTTCCTTTATCCACCCCGATCTCAACATCGTGCTGGTTGACCCACTACGCCCAGGTCACGAAACAACGCATCACCCTGGAGAAGCACTACTGCGTACGGCAGACATCATTCTTGTTTCCAAGGTAAATTCGGCGTCAGATGCCGATATTCAGCAGGTGACCGAAAATGCACACCAGATCAACCCGGCAGCAACTATTGTACGCGGCGCGTCACCGGTACAGCTGGATGATCCTGAAGCGGTACGTGGCAAGCGGGTTCTGGTGGTAGAAGACGGGCCGACCATTACGCATGGCGGCATGCCTTATGGAGCCGGTTACGTGGCTGCAACAGAAGCACAGGCAGAGGAAATCATTGACCCTCGCAGCTATGCAACCGAGGATATTATGAATGTGTATGCCGCCTACCCCCATATCGGCGCAGTACTTCCTGCTGTCGGCTATCATTCATCGCAGCTGCAGGCCTTGTGT
Source organism: Arenicellales bacterium (assembly GCA_029287855.1). Classification (GTDB taxonomy): domain Bacteria; phylum Pseudomonadota; class Gammaproteobacteria; order BMS3Bbin11; family BMS3Bbin11; genus BMS3Bbin11. The sequence continues at coordinate 2,859 of JARFQI010000042.1, forward strand.
GAGACTATCAACGCAGCCGAGGTGGATGTTGTAGTATCCGCAACCCCATGTGATATTGCAGCACTGATTGAAATAAATAAACCTGTAATACGAGCGCGGTACGAATTCACTGAGGCTGGTGATCCGTCATTGGCGCGTCTGCTCGAAGAATTCTTAAAACAAAAAGATATTCTGGAATAATGATGCGCCAGGCGCAGATTTATTTGGCACCATATAGACCTTAATCAATCGTAATTAATCAATAACCTCATCCTGAAGACCCTTCTCCATCTCTAGCAATCACGGTGCCTGCACCACCATTTAATATCGCCTCAGCGTCTGTCAGAGCGCCTATACCGGCAATTCCCCCGGTCTTCTCGACAAACTCAATGGCTGCTTCAACCTTGGGTGCCATAGTGCCTGGTTCAAATAAGGACTTTTTCATGGCCTGTGGCGATACTCGCCTTATCGGGCAGGCTTGTGCTTTACCCCAGTCACTGTAAACGGCATCGACATCAGTCAGCATCAGCAATGCATCTGCCTTCAGCTCCTGTGCCAGCAGTGCGCTGGCAAGGTCTTTGTCTATCACCGCCTCGACACCGATGAATGTGCCATCTTCACGGTGCACCACGGGTATTCCGCCACCACCTGTACAGATCACAATGACACCCTGACTGACCAGCAGTTCGATGATACCCAGTTCAAGGATGCGCATGGGTCTTGGCGATGGAACTACCCGACGATAGCCTTCTCCGTCTGCTGCAATACTCCAGCCTCGGTTGCTGGCAAGGCCCTGCGCCTCGTGCTCATTATAGACGGGACCGACAGGCTTGGTCGGGTGCGTAAACGCAGGGTCATTCGGATCGACCTCAATCTGGGTCAGCAGGGTTGCGCAGCGACGGTCGGCAGGCAGCAGATTGCCCAGTTCCTGCTCGATCATATATCCGATCATGCCTTCGGTTTCCGCATCGAGGATATCAAGTGGGTAGGTTTCATCTGCGTTGTAGGCCGCATTCTGAAGCGCCAGCAGCCCTACCTGTGGACCATTGCCGTGAGAAATCACCAGCTCGTGGTCACGCGCAATCGGTGCCAACGCCTGTGCTGCCGCTCGAATGTTGCTGCGCTGATTATCGGCTGTCAGCGCTTCGCCGCGACGCAGCAGCGCATTGCCGCCGAGAGCAATGACAATTCTCACGGGCAGAGCTCCGGCAGGAAGTAGAAGTTACATTTACCCGGGCAAGCTATCATTACTCGGCCTCAAGTGATAATCCTAATAATACATTGTGTGGTCGGAGCTAAATTTACTTGTTAATCGTATCAAGCTAACCCGTCTGCATGTAGTCAATTGATATGTACTGTACCATTCTGAATACGTTGATAGCTCATATTATTTATTTTGAACGGCATTTAAGGGTTCGCTGCGATAGTGTCTTTCTCCTGGTGCTCAGTTTAAGGCCGGGTAGAGTAAGCTGATTATTCATTCTTCGTATCCTGATTACCCACCAGTAAATATTAGAATAATTAATATAAGAAAATATTAAGAAATGAATATTATATTTATCAGATCAAGAACAACTATTCGGAGGTTTCTCTAAAAGATATTACTTCGAATATGTCAGGGACAAACAATCATCTGCCCCTGACAGGTGAGCCTGTCACTCAGGATACTTTGACTGAGTGACGACGTGCCTTTTCAAGTTTTGGTACAACCACCTCAAGTACCCCATCCTTGAAGGTAGAACTGGCCTTGCTGCCATTTACATCGCTGGGCAATGACATGGTGCGAGAAAAAGAGCCCTTCATGGTCTCGCTACGATAGTAGTCACCCTTTTCCTCTTTTTTCTCTTCGCTGGTACTGCCCTTCACCGTTATGGTGTTATCAGTCAGTGATACATCAATATCATCCTTGGTGACACCAGGAAGGTCTGCCCGTACAAGGACATCATCATCACGATCAACGATATCCATCTTGGGTACTTTCAGTTCAAGTTGCCCCATTTGTGCCCAGTCGGGTAGCTCCCATTTTGATGGATGCATCCAGTCCGCAGTAAAAAAATCTTCAAAGCGAGTTTCCATTTCGCGCATCCTTTTTTCAAGCTCCTGAAAAGCACCGGATGATTCCATTTTGACTGCCACATCTTTTTTGGATTTTCCTAATTTCTTGCTCATGATGACCTCCATTTTTAAAAAGAGATTCAAGTAATATTATTATAACTCAAAGCTAAATCGGCAAGGATGAAAAGATTTTATTGTCGACAGGCAATAGATTTGCTTAATGACAGTAAATCGATTAGCAGGCATGATCTTTTAACGGCAAACATAAACACTAATGAATGACTGCAGGGGAACGAACTTACTTCGCTGAAACAAGAGTGTCTGCTTGAATCTATTTCTGCCAAAGAACACACCTGTAGATATAAACAAATAACGAAACAAAGACCGGTCAGTTTATTACAAGT
>JARFQI010000123.1 GCA_029287855.1 Arenicellales bacterium
TCAGTGCCATCCATCAGTGCAGCCATATTTTCTCTCGCTTCTTTGTTTCCGCCAGGTCAGTGCATCCAGGTTCGAGCTCATCCTCGATCTTATTGCTCAACTCTGTGACTCGGCCTGGTCGACTATCCGGCTCGATGCCCACCGCCTGGATCTCTTGCTCTGCAATAGTAACAACCTCACCTGATTCCAGCAGCTCCAGTGCTATCAAATCAATTGCTGTCTTGATTCGAAGATAATCAGCCGAGTGATGTTCCGTTGGCTCAAGTTAATGGCGGCAATCAGATTTTGCTCCTAGAAATAATGCATCCAGCTGCCCCACCATGGTCTAGATGGCTACCTTCGAATCCGCTATCTCCTGCTTTCCCTGCTCGATCCGCTTTTCAATCTGTTGCCATTTTGTTTTTTTAATTGCAAGCTCAGAGTTTCGAATCCTCTAGGGGGCCCATTTTCATTTGAACTCAATCAATTTACTAAAACCAATTTTCAAACACTTTATTCATCACCTTCCTTTCAAAAAAAGAAAATCATTATTAATGACTGAATGATAATTAGTGAAATTGAAGCTACATTCAATGAAGCGAAGTATCGTGTAATGCAGTCGGTTACTCTTGCTTCCGGTGTATACAATAAATCAAACGACATTCTGGGCTGACGGTTCACAAATTAACTTCATTGAACAATCAGGATTATTTTTGCAGCAAGCCAGAAGTTCCTCCAGAACTTGCCTTGAATCTTTTACGGCTAATCATGCCTTATCCCTTTAAATCCATTTAGTGTTGTTTTGGTGTGTTTTTACTGCAGACTTAATGCTGATTGCCCAATCATGCATAAAACCACCTTCTATAACTTTTTTAACCTGATGAAAATCGTTAGCCTTCGACGTTGCAGAGAGAGTGTGTCTGGTCCATAAAATCAACCTCCTTACAGGATAAATACCGCTCATCAAATAACTGGTAATTTTTTTATAAATTTCTAATGGCTTTGAAGCTGGCAATCAACATCATTTATGGCACTTTCACTGCCACCATATATTGCAAGTTCCAGCGCCTTTCTGCGGTCACTGACTACATGCTTGTCTGGGATACAATTCAGGATTCCGAGGCTCCGTAAACGTCTAACCGGTTGACCTTCGGTAGGGACAATGAAAACGCTTTTTCCTGCCATAAGCATGTCTTTTATCGATTCTTCTATAGCCAAAGCAGAGGAAACACCGAGATGAGAAACCATGGTCATATCAATAATTAGCACATTACAGCCCTGTATTTCAGAATTCTTTCGGCTAATCGCCCGGGAGACACCAAAAATCATTGAACCCTGTAGTAACAGCAGCATTACCTTACCAGCGGCTGTGTCTATCAAATCTTTTTCATAGGCACTGAGGGCATCACCCGCTTCGTCGGCCCGGTTAATCACCTCAACATCAGTTTCCTGCAATTCCGAAAGACGTGTGATTGTCATAACGTTGGCAAGAAACAGGCCCAGACCCACGGCCACAATTAGATCAACAAATACCGTTAGCAGTATTACCCCGTATGTAATCAATACACCCTTACCAGAGATCCGGTGGGCACGTTTCAGGAATCCCCAATCGATGATATCGATACCGACCTTAAGAGCGATACCGGACAGAACTGCCAATGGGATCACAGCGGTCAGACCGGCAGCCCATAACACGACAATCAGTAGAATACCGGCCCTGACTATTCCGGATAGCGCGGTTTTTGAACCCGCCTGGATACTGACCACCGTGCCCATTGTTGCACCTGCACCAGGTAGGCCACCAAACATACCGGACATCATATTTCCGATACCCTGGCCGATCAGTTCCTTGTCTGAATTGTGTTGCTGACGGGTCAGGCTATCGGCAATAACCGAGGTCAGCAAGGCATCAATACAACCCAACATACCGAGTACGATGGCGTCGACGAACATCGTCTGCCATTGCTCGGCACTGAACATCGGCATCATGAAATCAGGCAAGCCAGTCGGGATTTCTCCTATTCGACGAATATTGGCATCACTGAGAACCATGATAGACACCGCCGTACCAACAATGAGCGCCAACAATTGTGGAGGTATGTAACGCTTAAATCGCCCCGGCATGAAGAATAGTATTGCAATGGTCAATAAACCGAGAAAGGTTTCTTCCACTCTAATACCTGCTATGAGTTCTGGTATATGCTGCAGAATACCAGTGACGCCACCCGCCGGTGAGGCCTGGCCAAGCAGTGGTCCTATTTGCAGAATTATCAGGATGATACCAATCCCGGACATGAAACCGGAAATTACAGTGTAGGGCATCAGGGTGACGTATTTACCAAGGCGCAGTGTGCCGAACAGAATCTGGAACATGCCAGCCATGACCACGACAGTAAATGCCATAGCCATGCCATTTACAGGATCAGAGGCTATAAGTTTTGCAATAACAGCAGTAAATACAACTGTCATTGGCCCCGTCGGTTCAGATATTAAGGTTGGCGAACCTCCAAATAATGCCGCGAACAATCCAACCAGGATGGCGCCATATAATCCAGCCTCTGCACCAGCACCTGAAGCAACACCAAAAGCAAGCGCCATGGGTAAAGCAATGACGGCTGCTGTCACCCCACCGAAGATATCACCGCGAACGTTGTGGAACCCAATTTCATTAAACATGAGATTAATTACATAAGTATGGCTGAATATAAAGTTTAAGAAGTTTTAATTAGTAATGAACCCTAACGTTAAGATTTAGCGAGTACTGCTTTATGATCCTGTTTTACTCTGGCCCAAACTATTATGGTTAACCTCTGAATTTAACAGCTCGGGTCACCTGGATATCCGATACAAAGACTACTCCGGAGTGTTCGCTATAAAACGGATCCAGCCCCTCTAGAATTGGGGTGACAATTTCTTCGGGCACCGCTGCAATGATCATAATTAAAACATCATCCTCATTGAACATAAGGTGGCCTTCATGAAAACCATGACTCCCTTTACCAGAAAGGTTATTGATAATGGTATAACCGGTTACTCCTGCATTATCGAGCAAGTCGGTTGCATAGGCCTGATGCTCACCACTGATAATGATTTCGAGTTTTTTGACTGAACTGAAGTTGAGGTTTTTCATTGTGTGCTGTACTCCTTCTCTACGAGTGGTTCATGTGCATCAGAAAGGCTTTGGGCATTCCACTGGCCATTGTTATATGTATATACATTCTGTTTCTCCGGATCGATGACCAACAAACGTATCCAGTCATTTAATACCAGATTTTTGACCGTTACCACACTTTCCACGGCACGCCGGGCATGTTCCAGCGGTGCTTCGATCAAGGTGATAAGTCGCAACGGTTCATGATACGGTAAGCCTTTATCCAGAACAGTCTGTGAAGGCAGACCAGTGCGCAGATCACTCAATCCACCAGTCATAACGCCAAAGCGACCGGCAACATTATGATAAACCTTGCTGCTGCTTCCAAACTTTTCATTATCAACCGTCGAAAAATAGTGTTCCATATTGATCCATTGTGCTACCACCAAAGGACCGGTAAGAATGTTTTCCAACAGACGTTGCATAGGATCCAAACGATAATCGTAGGAGTGCAGGAACGAACGACCTTCCAGTGACATCTCCTTGGTTAAGCTACGACGGCCTATCACCATATAGGCGTTTCGTGATAATCCCCACTCCGGCCGCACTTGTGACCAATCCATGGCATTACGCTCGACTTCGCGATAGGCCTCTGCCGGTTCGCGGGGCTGAGGTTTAAGTTGTAGAGTGGGTAAGCGTTCCTGGGCACATAGACGAGAGGCTGCTAGCAACCCATTACGTAAACGATCGATATAGAAAATATGCGTGGAAGGGATATGATCGAGATCGTATAGTGAAAGTTCATCAGTGGTGGTATTGTGCAGGGCGGCAACAAACCAGGCATCATCCGGGATATTAATTCCCTTAGTAAGTAATTTACGGCGTACTTCTTTTTTGTTCGCCATCTGCGCCAGCACGCGCGCACTGACCAGACCATGATTTCCGCCACAGGCACCACAATCCAGTGCCGATTCATACGGATTATTTTCCGAGGTACTGCCATGCCCGAACAACAGGATAATCCGTGAGAAATCTTTGGTTAAGCCAATTGAATATAACGCCTGGCTAACAAAATTAACTTGTTCATCAAGGCTGAAGCCTATTCGCGCCAGTCTTTCCATTTGCAGTTGGGTATAGGCAGCATCAATCCGATAATTATCACGCAGGCGCAATATGAATTCACGTTCCTGTTGCTTGTTTAACTTTAGTACACTGGCCAGTTTGGGTGCACTTGTGTTTCTACCCAGAGCAGTCTCACGCAACTCACGCACCATATCATCACTGATGCGTTCGGCTTCCAATCCAAAATCCTGCTCAATCGCCATAATGATGACGGCACGCTGCACCGTTCTGAGAACTGAGTCTGCCTGTTCTCGATCAAGTTTATCGATTAAAAGATGAGTGGAGCGTTTTTTTCGATACAGGCCTTTACGCCAGTGATTATAGGTTTGCGGCATCAGAGTCTTGCCAAGCATATCAAAACCGAACAGTAAGCCAATGGCTTCGACTGTCACAAAAGGACCTAAAACGGATTCTTTCAACTCATGCATCGCCTTCTCAAGCGCGGTAACCGCATGCACATCCTGGGCATCGGCGACGGTCATTTCCAGTACCAGGTTCTTTGGTGTTAACAGCACTGGGCATAGATGCTTCTCACTGCCCTTACCCAATTCCATGAAACTCAAAGGCACACCAAAGAAACCAGCTATGCCATAAGTCTGATAATCACCAGCATTTTCCAGGTGGCGACGAATGCGTTCGGAACGAGTATCGATGCAAAACAATGCCTGCACAAAGGGTCGTTTATGGCGTGGCTCAGGCGGTGTAATATTCACCCCAGTCAGTAAATGTTTAATGGCATGAGCTTCCATGGCACGTAACCAGAACATGCCTTCACTAAATTCAAACATCAGTAGACTACCCAGCAAATCACTAAATTCGTCAGCCGATAACGCTCGCAGGGCATCAAGCTGATTGATGCTTTCAGCCAGCATCTGCAGCCTGTCTGCCTGTGTCCTGGCTTCATGCTGGCGTTTGTACGTAACATATTCATTAAATGTTTTATCGATTTGCGAGGCATTACGACGTGCCAGAGTTTGTTCCACTCGTTTCGCCATAGCAGGCAGAATACGTTTGCCATGTAACTCATAGCGCAAATATGTTTCCATGGTTTTGCTTTCGATTGCTTCTTCAAGCTCAAGCGCGCTTGTGGCGATATCTTTAAAACCCCACTCATCTTGCCGCTCACTTAGCAGAGCGAGCGCAAAGGTCAAACGTATCGCCACCAGGTCAATAAGGTCAGCTGGATAACGTTTGCTCCAGTAATAATTCTTGGCATTCCAGCGCCAGCGAATGAATCCAGACCAACCATGCAGTTGCGCCAGTTCACGTGTAAAATAATCAACCCAGCGTTCTTCGGGTATGCCTAGCGCATTCATCACATGGGCAATTACACCCTCCGGTGTGTCATCTACGGCAAGAATGTCCTTGATATGCATCCCTCGCAAATAAAGCCGGATATTGCGATTGGCCACTTTACGCCAGGCCTGGAAGAATCCGCGTCTGCGCCCCGGCATCGACCAGACTGATTGGCCTTCATCAAAAAAGTCCAGGCAACTTTTGATGACGAGTTCATCGAGTTCGGTCACGATTTCCGTACCATACAAAGCATCTGCTGCATCATAAACAGGCCGATCTTCAAGTAACTCATGACGCAAGTACGGCAGCAAACTGTCAGGTGAAAATGCCTCCTGTTTCAGATCCTGGTTGTTAATCACTCTTTGAACATCTTCGGTACTCGCAATGTTGCGTCTGATCACCACTTTTTGTTCAGTTTTGGTTAACAGTGCCTGCAACCATTGCTGCAGGTCAATTCCAGGAATAGGCTCACGCTTGGATACATAGGCAGCCACTTGAGCAGCCAGGTCCTGACTATCTACCTTACCCTGCTCCATATAGTGCTGATAATCTTGCCTGCGTAAGAATACGCGACCATGAAATAAACGCTTTCCTTCCTGCACGGCTTGCTCAAAAGGCAGATCCTCCAGGCTGTGCAGAGGATTATGGTGAATAAAAGTGCGCATTGGATAGAAAAATGGAATTGCCTCGCTCGCAACATAGATCATGGAACGTATACTGAGCCTTTGTCCAACCGATAAACTCATAAAATGACTCCACTCAGATAGATGCCAGCGACAATTAACGCCATTAACACCAGAGAAAATAAGCTGATGGTAGTGAAATTCATATCTACAATCTTGATATCACTGGCTCTTCCCACAATCAAACCCTGGATTAAACGCGCACCTGCCCAACTCCACAACAACCAGATAAACAACAATACCATCGCGGCAAACGGCGTGGCAGAAATGGTCTCAACAACCATGTCGAGCATGATAAAAAAGGTCGGAAACAAGGGTGTAGCGATTGCGGCTACTACAACAGTGACCAATACTCCTGCAAAACGCGGAATAGTTCTCGCCAGCCCGCTATATAATTCAGTATATGCGGCACCAAAACGCTGCTCCAGGCCTGCACTTAGTAACACCAGCAGTACCAGTGGAGCACTCATGCTCAAGGCATAGCTGTAAAGCAGTATTTCCGAGGTATCTTGCATGGCAGCCAGCCATAATAAACTCCATAACGAAGTGGCCAAAAACCCGTTCCACTGGTTCACTTCACGCAGGCTAAGCATACGTAATGCATACAGTGCAGAGGTTGTCAGGGCCAGAGGCAATACCCAAGCGGGTATGACCACCTTGCTATAAAGCACAATAGATAATCCGCATAATGGCCATACTACAAATAACACTGCCCGTAACCAGGCATGCTTAATACTTTCAATAACAGCATTAAATACCATGCTCATTGGAAACAATGGCAGGAATATGCCGGCAAGAAGAATTATGATTGACTCAGTCATGTTATAACCACCTCAACCAGACATTTAATCGATTGGAAATCGCTAATATCGTACGCGCCAAACGAGTATAGATATCGCTGATATAAAACTCGCGTGATATCAAGGCATAAAAGTTTAACCACAAACGTTTGCTCTGCTGACGTCTACGATAACCGCCTTGTTCCGTATAATATGTCACGACCCACCCAGAGACGATAATCAACGTAGTAATGGCCACCAAAACATCGAAGCGTAGAATGTCTATTGAGGCAGCGGTATATAACTGCGTTCGGAACGCAGGATCTGGATAGAGGAACAGATCAAATGCATGACTGATAACGACGTAGCCCAGCACCACTACCACAAGTGATAACACACTCAATCCCACCAGTCGCCAAACGTTCTGGCTACGCATGCGGTAAGTTGCAAAAATCAACTGTGCGCCAGTTACCCAGCCAAAGAACAACAACACGATGGCCCCCTGCTTCTGGAAATAATCTTCAGCAATCAGCAGATGGGCAAAAATTAAAACCATTAATGGTACGGCCAGCGTAATTGCTGCCATTAGTACCCATGGTTGACTTGCCTTGTTTGGTTGTTTCTCGACGACAAAGGTATAAAGTTCATCTTTTGGAATTCCATCGTTGTGACGAGCATCATTGATCACACCGCCCGCAGACAGGAACATGGTGCCTTTGAAAACACCATGTGCAATCATATGGTATATCGCTAATGAGAACGCGCCTATACCACACTCCATGATCATAAAACCCATCTGACCCATTGTTGAATAACCAAGTGCTTTTTTAATGTCATTCTGGGTTAACATCAGCAGTGAGCCGAACACCGCTGTGATCAAGCCTACAATGAAAATCCAGTTCAGCACGTCACCGCTATGGATAAACACAGGAGCAAATCGATTGATTAAAAAGCCGCCAGCATTAACGATACCGGCATGCATCAAGGCCGACACCGGGGTTGGTCCATCCATGGTGTAAGGTAGCCAGGTATGTAAAAGAAACTGCGCAGATCGGGCAAATGCGGCAAGCCCGATAAGCGCAGCGACCACTTCCGTCAGCGGCAACCCCAGGAACTGGTGAGCACCCGGATTAGCCATGATTTCGGCAAAGATGGTCGTCAATGACCAGGTATCATAGGCATTATAAAGTAAGGCTGCGGCGATAATTAACGGTATGTCACCAATTCGATAGGTGATCAGGGTCCAGAAAGCAAAGCGGTACGCGGTTTGACTGCGGGTGTCATGACCCAACAGGAAATACAGTAACACACCAACCAGATACCAGGCTATTACCAGAGTTATCAGGTCGCCCGCGATCACCATGAACAATAGTGCGCCGGTCATCAGATCTAGCAACACAAAAAACTGACCGTATGCGTCCTCTTCTGCCATGTAGCGCACCGAGTAAATATGCACGATCAAACTGATGCCGAGGATGACCGTAGCCAGCAAGGTACTCAGGGGATCGAATAGCATGATGGCGGTAGAATTGCCCAGCGTTAGCGTCTGCGGACCATGGCCTGCTAGCGAAAACGATAATAGCAGAACTGCTAGCAGAAAACTGAGGGTAGTGATCGCTACACTGAATCGTGCAATACCACGGCCGATTCGTCCTGCAAAAATCTGAATCAATGACGCGGAAATAAGCGGCAGGACCGCGACCACTATGATGATTTGCTCCATCTTTTATCTCTACCCCTGTCCGTCTGCTGCTGTTCTTCTTAATAGGCCGGCTTCAGCAGCTGCTCTATAGAAGCCACGCCGACAACTATTGCTATCGGCAGAGCAATATCAGCGGCGGTAAATGCACGAAAGATATCACCGTGCAAGTTAGATAAAATTATTTCATTAATAATAACCATTATTCACACTCCAATCTGGGATCGAAATAAAACTGAACAGTAAATAAATACCAGATATAAAATTTTGAGTTATGAAGTATGGATGTATTTAGCATCATTTAACCATTGATTCTTATTATGGAAGCTATACTTTAAAGTCAATCAATTTATAACCGAACACTATTTCTTTTTTGCTTTTGAATTGGATTTTTTACTAGCAGATATTTTACTTTCCTGATGGGCGTTTTTAATCGCCGGCAACAAACTTTCCATTCGCTCACAAATAGTAGATTCATATTCAATAGCAAAATCAAGAAAGGTACGTGATACCATTGATAATTCCTTGCTCTTGGGATATACCATGTACCATTCACGCATGAGTGGAAATCCCTCAACATCAAGAACAGCAACAGGCCCATCAATTCCCTCAAGCACCAGTGTATGCAAAGACATTACTGATAAGCCCAGCCCACCAACAACCGCATGCTTAATAGCTTCATTACTACCCAGTTCCATACGTACTTGAGGACGCAAACCTTTTCTATCAAAAGCGCGAAATGTCGCATCACGCATCCCAGAACCCTGTTCACGCATAAGAAATGGCTCATTGGCAATTTCTTCCAGCTTGATATTTTTCTTGCCAACCAATGGGTGGTTTCGAGGCGCCAATACGACCAGAGGGTTAGGTGCAAATTGGTAGGATTTTACATCCAGCTCCTCTGGCACCTGCCCCATAATATAGAGATCATATTCATTGGCATTCATACGCTCTATAATACTTTCGCGGTTTGTTACTTTCATTGCCAGGTCTATGCCCGGATATAGTTTGCTGAATTCGCCAAGCATTTCTGGCACCAGGTACTTGGCGATAGTAACCACACAAAGGCGCAGGCGTCCTCGTTTTAAGCCTTTTAAATCGGCAATCTTCATTTCCAGATTTGAAAGCGATTCAAAAATCTTGCGGCAGGTTTGGTATAACTCCTTACCAGCCTCGGTAGGTTCAACACTACGCCCGACATGTTCGAATAAAGGAAGCCCCATAGAATCGGTCAACTTCTTAATTTGCATGGATACCGTTGGTTGTGTCAGAAATAATTCTTCTGCTGCTCGGGTAAAACTACCCAGTCGAAAAATCGCTTCGAATACCTGCAGTTGCCGCAGTGAAACATGACGTATTAGAAAATCAGGGATCGCTGTTGATGGTGTGGAATCGTTGTCATTGGATGTCGGCATAAGTATCACCAATTTAGTCTTAGAAAGGAAATACTACTGCAGGCAGTCAATTGAAAGATTGTCGCATGTGTATACTCGGTTGCACTGCTCTATCGCAATCATAGTGGCCTTAATTCATTCCACTAACCCAGACCGGTAAACTTAAAGGCTGTCATTTCGCGATGCATTCATACTTATATACGGTAAGTATGGGTGTGACTATACATAAATTATATTAGATGCCTCTATATATATCCATTGATTATTATATATGCACTAATCTTAATCTGGCCATACTCTCCGGCTTGCCTGGTACTGGTCTGCAGCTGTTTTACTGACCTTTTTAGTCACTTTCTTGGTAGTGGCCCTGGCAGGTTTTTTAGTCACTTTCTTGGTAGCAGCCCTGGCAGGTTTTTTAGTCGCTTTCTTGGTAGGTGCCCTGGCAGGCTTTGTAGCTACCGCAAGTTTGCTTTGCTGCGGTTCTTTTTTCTCTACGTTTTTAGTGGTTGCTGCAGGTTCGGTTTTTCCAGTTGCGCTCGCCTTGGTTTTGCGCATTGAATCCATTAGCTTATTCCGTGTTTTTTCCTGACTGCTAATAGTCATAT
>JARFQI010000126.1 GCA_029287855.1 Arenicellales bacterium
GCCGTAGCATAGCTACCCGGCGGTAGCGAAAATGCCAGCACCAGCTGGTCATCCCCATCCCACTGCCAGGTCAAATCAGGAACCCCCACCCGCATAGCACGGCGGGCGGCATCCATTCGAGCCTTTTCAAGCCCTTTAATCCAGCCTTGCCAGTCGTCTAATACGGCAACCTCTATTTTGGCCGCTTCTGCGGATACCATGGGTTCTCCCCTGCCGCAGAGAGGGGCGGTTGGGTTGATGTCGAATTCGTTTACTCTGCGGGTTGTTTCTTCGTCAACGGCTTCGACAGTGAAACAGGATCTTGAGCCGCTGAGCATCATGCTGTCGCCGGTTATGGCTTTGTCCCAGGTCCGCTGGCGTATTCTTTCTGCCACCACCAGGTTAAATAACCATGAGCGTGCTGCTGAATAATAGATGTTGCGTTTAAAACGGTCATTTACCCGTTTTCCTTTTTTCAGCATCTGATCTGCATAAAGCAGGTTATTGGCATTATGCCCAAAGCGTTGCGCGGTGAAATAATTCGGCACCCCCTGTTGTGTTATCTGCTGCAGACGCTGCTCAGCAATGCCACTATCGCCGCTAAATCGACGAATTCGTATACGAAAGCTGTTTCGGTTTATGGCACCTCGCCTGAGCTTTTTCTGATGTCTGTTGACAGAAACCAGTTCAAAAGAAGAATCAACCAGCTGCTGCCAGTCAGGATCCTGTTGTCCTGGCAGATGAATACTAAAAAACTGCGAGGTAACGGCGTTTCTGTCTTTCAGGCCGGCATAACTGACGGACTTGCGAGTGACTCCGGCATGACGGGCAAGAATCCGGGCTATATCTTCAGTATTTTTTCCTGTTTTTCTAATCTGAAGAAAAACATGTTCACCTTCGCCTGTCGGTGAAAAACTCAGTTCTTCATCGACAATAAAATCCTCAGGAAGGCTGCGGATATAGCCAACAATTGGCAATTCCGCATAGGCTCGAGGTATTTCATCGAGTTGATATGGCTGGTTCATGTTGAATAGATGCGGTGTTCGGGCACAAAAAAGCCGCTGATTATTTCAGCGGCTCATGTTCATTTCCTATTGCTTCAGGCTGCGTTGTTTTGTTTAGCAGACTTTTCCTTCAGATCGGCGATAGCAGCAGTAATTGCATCTTCTGCAAGTACAGAGCAATGGATTTTGACTGGAGGTAGTGCCAGTTCTTCGGCAATAGCCGTGTTCTTAATCTTACCCGCTTCGTCAAGGGTCTTGCCTTTCATCCATTCTGTGACCAGTGAGCTTGAAGCAATTGCTGAACCACAACCGTAGGTTTTGAATTTCGCGTCTTCAATGACACCGTTGTCATCAACCTGAATCTGCAATCGCATTACATCACCACACGCTGGCGCACCTACCATTCCAGTACCTACATTTGGAGCATCTTTATCCAGGGTTCCTACATTTCTGGGATGTTCGTAATGATCCAGCACTTTTTCGCTATAGGCCATATTTCTCTCCGATTTCTCTATATACAGTAATGTTTATAAGATTTTGCTTATTATAACAGTATTTATAATAATTTCTCAGCTGGCTTCTCTAAAGTCAGCATAATTTTCTGTAATGCCAGTCTGCAGCAAGCCGGCAGGTATATCTGCAATTGATTCGCCTTTTTGTTTTCGCTCGATGCATTCCTGCAGGCTAATTTCGTGTAGAAACTTATAAATCTTGCGACTTAAAGAGCTCCACATCAACTGACTCAGATAACGAACCTTGTCGCCGTAATTAGGGATAACAGTTTCGCGCAATGCATAGGTCCGGTCATCAACGGAGGTTACGATGTCAGCGACAGAGATTTCTGCAGCAGGTAATGCAAGGCGGTAACCGCCACCGGGCCCACGTACACCTTCAATGAGGTCACTTTCTCTTAAATTAGCGAATAGCTGTTCAATATAAGACACGGAAATATCCTGATCTGAAGCGATTTGCGCCGCAGTCATCGCACGCCCTTTGCCATGAATGGCAAGAAACATCATTCCTGATATTGCAATCTGACCTTTTGATGATAATCTCATGTTAATTCTCCTATATGCCCTGCAGGCATTCTATTCCTGACTGTTTCGGTTGGTTATTCTATTGGAACCTCAAACCGTTGTCAATTACCCGAAGATGTTAATGGTCATATTTCTTGACTTCTGTGCAAAACAGGTGAATTTAACCGGGGTATATTTCATTACTATTCATATAGTTAGAAAACCCCTATCCAGAAATAAATAACTAATATCAGTTGGAAAATAAAATGGATCTGAACCGTCTGTAAAATTATTTTCAGAATATCTGTTTCCCTACTATGTTTGACCTCAAGCCTGGTGAAGTAGATGAACTTGTCCTCGCCAACTCAAATAATGACCACCAGCAGTGAATTTCTGCCCGCCAAAGCGAGTCACTGCATGATTCAAAAGCCCCGTTTAACTCAAACGCGGCGACTAACTTGCCGTTCCTTGCTGACCAGGGTCAACATTGTTGAATAGTCTGAGCTAGTCAGGAGTATTTCAGTAATACCATTTTCAGTATTTCCATCGCCTCAGCGCCAGCGTGATTTCTGCAATCAGGCGGGCAGGCTGATCCAGCATAATGTGATGAAAAGCATCTGCGATTTCTACGAGATCATTCGAGACTTTTAACTCAGACTGCATACCAACAGCAGTATCTCTATCGAGTATACGGCTGCCCTGCCCGCGTATTATCAGTGTCGGGCAGGTGATCTTTTTCAACAGGCCGAATATCGAGGCAGGCTGCAGGTCACGAAATGCATGCGGATCGTATTTCCACGTCCAGTGATCATCCACCGCTCGGATTGATTCAGCAGCAATATATTGGAGGATATTTGTATTCTTACAATCCTGTGGAGGAACCAGGCGAAAGTGGGAGAGGATTTGCTGGCGACTCTCATAGGTTCTCTGTTTACCCAGCAGGTTCACGCTTTTCCTGCGCCTGTCATGGATTGGAAAATCAGGCCGCACAGCCGAATCAATAATAATCAGCCCGGGCAAAGCAGCACCGAGTACCGCAGCAGCCCTGATACCAATCAAGCCACCCATGCTGTGGCCGATAATGACAGGTATCGAATGAAATAATGCGTCAGAATTGGCCAGCTGGAATACCTCCTGATGCCAGAGCTCGGGAGCATATTCTGACCTTCTTGCACTGTCACCATGGCCGCTCAGATCGATGGCTATGCAATGATAATCCGGCAGAAAAAAAGGCGCGATAAAACTCCACCAGTGTGCATGCGCCGCGCCGCCATGGACAAACAGCAAGCCGGGTTTTTCCTGATCACCCCATTCGAGAAAATTCAGCTCAACATCGGACAGCTTGATGGTGCTTCGCTTTGGAGCAAGAGACAAAGCCTTTTGAAGCAAATCTGCATCAGACAGGCGTATTAAGTCTTTCATTGACTGTGTACCCGGGGGGAACTAAAAATAATTATTGCACTGTCTTAGCACATTAAAGCAGGATAAGTGAGGCGCCCAATAAGTTATAATTAAATTATTAGCCTATCATAATAATATGACCGCAAGTGAAGACAGTATATGAATGCCTTAATCTCTGCTAGAGGATTGACAAAAAACTATGGCCGATTTCGTGCCGTAGACCATATAGACTTCGACATTAGACCCGGGCGTGTTGTCGGTCTCGTCGGCCCCAATGGCGCAGGTAAATCAACCACACTCAAAGCAATACTGGGACTGATTAAATACCGCGGCAGTCTTGAAGTGTTCGGGCGTAACCCGCGCGTTGACCGTGCAGACCTGATGCACGACATTAGTTACATTTCTGATGTTGCTTCATTACCTGACTGGATTCGTGTCGACCAGCTGCTTGACCTGATGGAATCAACACATCCTTCCTACGACCTGAGAAAATCACTTAACTTTCTGGCGCGCACAGATATCAGTAAATCCCACCGAGTAAAACAGCTCTCCAAAGGCATGAAAACACAGTTGCACCTTGCCATTGTGATGGGCATCCATGCCCGCATGCTGGTGCTCGATGAGCCTACCCTGGGACTGGACATTATCTACCGCACAGAATTTTACGATCAGTTAATGAATGAATATTTTAATGAACAGCGGGCGATACTGATCACAACTCACCAGATAGAAGAGGTGGAACAGATCCTCACTGACATCATCGTTATTAACAAGGGCAAGATCGTCATCAACATGCCTATTGAAGATATCGGCAAGCACTACGCACAGCTAAAAACCACGAAAGATCATGCCGAACAGGCAAGGAAATTACATCCCGTATTCGAAAAAGATATGCTTGATGAGGCAGTGATGATCTTTGAGAATATCGACACCGAGCGCCTGATAGAATTTGGCGAAGTCTCTACCCCGCATCTTGCTGACCTGTTTGTTGCCGCCGTAAAAGGTACTCATGATGACTAGCTTCATCACATTATTGCGTCGTGAGCTGTGGGAGCATACCAGCCTGAAAGCCATTCCGCTGACGCTGCTTGCATTTGTCCTGTTGGCCAACCTGGCATTTTTCTTTTTCGTCAGTACTTCCAACTTCACCTTTACCATTAACACAGATACAGAGACCCGCCAGGTCGTCAATACACTTGACTACTTTGCCCAGATGGAGGCCAGCAAGCAGGCCATCATTATCAATGGCATCATGATAACCACTGGCATGATCATCAATTCCATCATGCTGATTGTGATGTTCTTCTATCTGCTGGACAGTCTCTATGGAGAAAGAAAGGATCGTACTATTCTGTTCTGGAAATCCCTTCCTGTAACCAACAGGATGACAGTTCTGTCTAAACTCTCCATCGCGGTATTCATCATCCCGGTGATCATTTTTATAACCACCGGGCTGGCTAACCTGCTCATCATGGCATTACAAAGTTATACCTTTTACCATCATCAATATGAGGCAGGTTTGCTTTGGCAGCAGGTCGACATAACCGGTCTGTCGATGTTTTCGATATTTCTACTGCTGCAGCAGACCATCTGGTATTTTCCTGTAATGGGCTGGTTGCTTTTCTGCTCTGCCTGGTGCCGAAAATCTCCCATCGTCGTTGCCGTACTGATTCCTGCAATACTCGTTTTTATCGACAGCAGTTTCATGCTTGGCACCGGCTTCTCCGAAATTATAGTTGAACGGCTGCCATTGGGAATTATGTCCATGCAGATGGGTAATGAGAGCAATCTGATGACATACCCCTACAATCTCAGCAGCCAGCAACTGCCCGGTTTTAATATGGTTGCGGGAATAAGACTGCCTTCTGTTGAAGATATCCTGCAGTTCCTGATGAATATCAAAGTCTGGATGGGGATTATTATTGGTATTTTCTTTACTGGCCTTGCCATATCACTGCGTAGATGGAGAGATGATAGCCTCTAAAGCATTGACTTTGCCCTAAAACACGCCACTGAACGTCCAGCCAGACTGATCATTGGCGGCTCAGATTTTACACATTGTTGATCCGCAAGCAGGCACCGGTGTCGGTATGCACAGCCTGTATATTCCATCGCCTGTGCTTCTGCGGCAGGTATCATTTGTACCACAGCAACCAGTCTGTCGGAATCACCTGCTCCGGGCACACTCTGCAGCAGCCGCTGGGTATACGGGTGGGCCGGATTTTCAAGCACTTCTTTCACTGGGCCGCTTTCCATTACCCTGCCGGCATAGAGCACCAGCACCCTTTCGGCGATGACATTGACGACGCTGATATCATGCGTAATAAATAGCCATGACATACCGATCTGATCACGTAAATCCATCACCAGGTTGAGAATTTGTGCCTGCACAGAAACATCCAGTGCTGAGACTGCTTCATCCGATACGATCACCTGGGGATTTAAGATCAATGCCCTGGCAATGGCAATACGCTGACGCTGCCCACCGGAAAACATATGCGGATAATATGATGCCTGATCATTGTTTAGACCAACCTGGTCCAGAGTACGGTAAATCAGCTCCTCACGTTCTGAACCGGATAAACCAGTAAGGTTTAGCAACGGCTGTTCAAGCAATTGGTAAACACGTTTACGTGGATCTAGTGAGGCAGCGGGGTTCTGAAAAATCATTCTCACCTGCCGGTGTATAGCAGTGACAGACTGGAAAGGTTTGCCATCAAGTAAAATTTCACCCGAATCCGGTTGTTCAAGCATCACCAGTTGCCTTGCCAGGGTCGATTTACCCGAACCGGATTCGCCGACAATAGCGAGGATTTCTCCTGCCTGCAGTTGCAGACTGACATCATGCAGCACTTTGACTAAACTGCCACCGAACAGCCTGTTTTTACCCTGGTAAGATTTAGATATGTTTTTTGCTTCCAGCAGAACAGGCATCAGGGTCTCCCTGCCGAAGTTTTACTGTTGGCGGCAAGCGGATAAAAGCAGCGCACCAGTCGCGGATCATCCGGCAGCGCGGCGATCAGTTTCGGTGCAGACTCTTTGCAGCGCTCACGGGCATAGCTGCAGCGGCCATGGAAGTGGCAGCCAGTAATCGTCTCACCTGCTCTCGGCGGCGTCCCAGTGATTGTGCTCAGACGTTCACCTTGCTTATCATGATGTGCAGGCAAACTTTTCAGCAGGGCTTCGGTATAGGGGTGCAGCGGCCCCGTGAACAGAACATCGATGCTGCAGTTTTCAACGATCTGGCCTGCATACATGACAAGCACTCTATGCGCGATGTCCGGCACCAGCGAAAGATCATGCGTAATAAAAATCATCCCCATGCCATTGTTCTTTTGCAGCTGCCGCAGCAAGGCCAGTGTCTGCGCCTGCACAGTCACATCCAGTGCGGTTGTCGGTTCGTCTGCAATCAATAAAGACGGCTTGCATGAAATAGCCATGGCAATCATGACGCGCTGGTTCATGCCGCCCGACAGTTGATGCGGATACGACTTGAAACATCTCAGAGAATCAGAGATGCCCACCTCATGCAGCAGTTCCAGGGCACGCTTCCTGCATTCTGTGCGTTTCATTTTCAAATGCAGTTTGAGTACTTCTGATATCTGGTAGCCAACTGTAAAAGAAGGATTCAAACTGACCGTCGGTTCCTGAAAAATCATTGTGATGTCTCGGCCCAGGTACTGCCTGCGCTGACAGGAGGACAGGGCGAGCAGATCCATGCCATTGAAATTGACCTTTCCTGAACGAATAACACCGGGTTTTCTAATCAGCCCCATGATGGCCAGCGATGTGACGCTTTTTCCAGATCCTGATTCACCGACGATTGCCACTGTCTCACCGGCATGAACATCAAGGCAGACCGATTCAATCGCAGTATGGCTACCTCTGCGAGTTTCAAAATCTACACTCAAGCATTCAACTGCCAGCAGACAATCCCGATTGGCCATTACTGATCTATCCTTGGGTCCAGTGCATCACGCAGTCCGTCACCGAGCAGGTTGCTGGCAAGGACCGTGATAAGAATCGCCAGACCCGGCAAAGTCACTGTCCATGGCGCTGTCTCAATAAACTCCCGCGAGGTGGATAACAGCGTGCCCCATTCCGGTGTTGGCGGCTGTGCACCGAGGCCGAGAAAACCCAGCGCCGCGATATCAAGAATGGCATTTGAAAAAGACAACGTCGCCTGAACAATCAGAGGTGCTGAGATATTCGGCAACAGCGTCCTGAATAGCAGTTTCCATCCCCTGGTTCCATCGAGTCGTGACGCCAGAACATAATCTTTGTTGATCTCGCTGATCACTGCAGCACGGGTAATACGAACAAAATGCGGCAACAGCACGATACTGACCGCCATCGCGGCATTGAACAGGCTGGCACCGAGAATGGCGACGATGACTATCGCCAGTAGAATTGCCGGGATGGCGAGCATGATATCCATCAGGCGCAGTATTACTGTTTCGGTTATCCCTTGCTTCATCCCGGCAAGCGCACCAATGGCGACGCCGGTGACAAGCGAAATCAAAACTATGGCAAAACCGAGAAACAGTGAATACCGTGCACCATAGAGCAGGCGCGACAACATATCCCTACCGAGGTCATCGGTACCGAGGACAAACCCGGCCTTGCTCCCTTCAGACCAGAAAGGAGGGGCAAGCAAGCTGTCGATAAACTGCTCGTTGGGGGCATGCGATGCAATCAATGGAGCGAAGATGGCACTAGTGATCAACATCATCAGCACTATAAGACCCGCTATAGCAATCTTATTCGCCCGCAGCTTGTACCAGTTTTCCTGCCACGGCGTCAGCACATCAACATCCTCAACTGAGGTCGCATTACTCATTTTTGCTGACGCAAACTGGGGTTAATGACGAGATAAAGAACATCAACGGCCATGTTTACCAGAATCACCAGGCCGGCAATCAACAGCACGCCGCCCTGAACAACCGGATAATCTCGCCGGTAAACGGCCTCCAGCAGCCATTTGCCAATTCCCGGCCAGGAAAATATCGTTTCGGTAAGAATAGCACCGGTCATCAGTATACTTGTCTGCAGTCCAATGACAGTAATAACCGGTATCAGGGCGTTCCTCAAAGCATGCTTGAAAATCACCGAAGTCTCAGACATTCCCTTCGCTCTCGCTGTGCGAATGTAATCCTGTTTTAGCACCTCCAGCATCGATGAGCGTGTCATCCGGGTAATCACAGCCAGCGGTATAGTGGCGAGGACAACTGCCGGCAGGGTGAGATGATACAACGCATCGATAAAGGCTTCCCGATCACCGGCAATCAGCGTATCAATCAGCATAAAGCCAGTCACAGAGTCTATGTCGTATATAAAATTGAGTCGGCCTGCTACCGGCATCCAGCCTAAATTGACAGAAAACAGCAATATCAACAGCAGTGCCCACCAGAAAATAGGCATCGAGTAACCGACCAGGGATATCGCCGTGATACTGTGATCAATCAATGTATTGCGTTTGACAGCTGCCAGCACACCGGCTGGAATGGCGATGACGACCGCGAGAATGATGGCGAGGATTGCCAGTTCCAGTGTCGCTGGAAACAGTTTGCCAAATTCTTCCAGAACCGGGGTCTGAGTCACCACCGATATCCCGAGGTTGCCATTCAGCACCTGCCACAGGTAATCAGCAAACTGGATAAATATCGGCCTGTCGAATCCAAGCTGATGCTGCAATTCTGCATAACGCTCGGCGGAGACACCGTGTTCACCGGCAATCAGCAGTATCGGATCACCGGGGGCCAGGCGGATTAAAAAAAACGTAAGGGCGACAATACCTATAAAGGTCGGGATGACGAGCAGTAAACGACGTAACAGCAGCTGCGGCATACCAGTCTGTATGCCTATTTCAGGCTAACACCGGTGAAATATATACCGCCAAAGGGATCTATTTTCAGACCTTGCACATTTTTCAGATAGGGCTGATAGCGAACGGAATGGGCAATCGTCAGCCAGGGAGCTTGCTGCTTGAAAATCACCTCGGCGAGCCTGTAGAGTTTTTTTCTTTTCACCTGGTCTAACTCGATACGTGCCAGAGATATCAAGTCATCAAAGCGCTGGTTGCACCAGAATGAACGGTTGTTGCCGGTTTCAGCGGCTGCACAGCTGAGCAGTGGCGTAAAGAAGTTGTCCGGATCGCCATTATCACCCGTCCAGCCGAGCAATATGGTCTGGTGTTCACCCTCGCGCGACTTTTTCAGATAGGTTCCCCATTCGTAGGTCACAATATTGGCTTTAATACCTATTTTACTTAAATCCTGCTGCATCAGTACCGCCATTTTTCGCGCATTCGGATTGTAAGGTCGTTGTACCGGCATCGCCCATAAATCTATTACAAATCCATCGCCATAACCGGCCTCGGCCAACAGTGTTTTTGCCCTGTCAGGATTATAGCTATAGGTGCTATCCGGCCCCTGCCATGACCAGATGCTGGGTGGAATCACTGAAGTGGCGATCTTTCCCGTGCCCTGGAAAATGACATCACGAATGGCATCACGATTGATCGCATAGTTCATTGCCTGCCTGACTTTAACCTGGTCAAAAGGCGGTTTTCGTATATTAAAGGCCCAGTACGCTGTATTCAGTCCGGGCTGCTCGTCAACGATTATCGATGGGTTGTGTTTCATGGACTTGATGTCCGTCGGCAATGGATAGGCCATGACGTGGCATTCTGCAGCCCGCAATCGAGCATAGCGAACAGACGGATCGACAGTGATAGCAAACACCAGTTTGTCGATTTTCTCCTTCCCTCTCCAGTACTGAGGATGTGCCTGGTAGCGGATGAAGGCATCCTTTTCATACTTAACGAACTTGAAAGGACCGGTACCAACTGGCTTCAGATCAAGCTGCTCAGGAGTGCCTGCTTTCATCATTGTGTCAGCATACTCTTTGGACAAAATTGAAGAAAAATCCATCGCCATATTGGAAAGGAATGGACTGTCCGGCTTGCTGAGGATGATCTTAACTTTGTAGTCATCAAGCTTGATCACATCCTTGATCAGGCTGTTAAATTCCATATCGTTGTAGTATTTGTAGACACCGCCAGAAACGCTGTACCAGGGATCAGAGGGATTTCGCTGACGGTTAAAGCTGAACAGAACATCATCTGCGTTGAAAGGTCTGCCCGGTGTAAAGTAGGCAGTGTTATGAAACCTGACGTTCTGGCGCAGATTAAAGGTGTATTCAAGGCCGTCTTTACTGACTTCCCAACTCACTGCCAGCCCGGGTGCAATTTCAGTTGTTCCCGGTTTGAACTCAACCAGGCGGTTATAGATCTGCCTTGAGGACGCGTCGAACGTCGTTCCCGATGTACTAAGCTGGGGATTAAATGTCTCCGGGCTGCCTTCCGAGCAATATACCAGAGTGCTGGCCTTGGCGACCGGCATCCCGGTTAATCCGAAGATCAGAAAAAGTACTGCGTATATTTTTGCTTTAAAACTCATAGCTGTCAAAAATCTCACGTGGTCAACCAGGCTTGAAATTTTATGCCAGACTCAGTTTGATAAACAGGGGCTAATGAGAAGAAGTATTGGAAGATTGGATATGTCGTCATTTCGAATAATTTATTCCCACCCGTCATTGCACCCTTCGGGCATTCCCTGCGGTAACGA
>JARFQI010000137.1 GCA_029287855.1 Arenicellales bacterium
CATGCAGAACTCGCGGTTGCAGTGGACAAAAGAACTGGAACAAAACCTGGTCACCGGCTATGACGCGGATCTAAAAACAAAAATACCCTACTGGCACACGTTGTTTCGCCCGTTTGGTGGACTCAATACAACTGCTAATGAGATGGCGAAGTTTTTATTGTTGTTTACGGCTGCACCGGACACCAATAAAAATATTGTCAGTGCACTCGCCATTAAAAGGATGGAAACACCCGAGACATCACTGGCAGCAAAGGCCGGTCTAAAGACAGGCTACGGCCTGGGTATTCGTAACTCTTATATTAACGGCCACAAGATATATGGGCATGGCGGCGATGGCGACGGTTACCTGGCGGAATTTGCCTATAGCAAGGAAAGTAAACGTGCCTACTTCGTTGTGATCAATGCCTTCAGGCACGACCTGCTGGAAGATTTCACAACACCGCTGAATAACAGGCTGATCGAGCAACTGCCCGCGATGGAAGAAGTCATCCAGTCCGCTGCCGATAACCCCTTACCCGGAAACCAGCGGCTGGCATTAGCCGGAGAATACCGCGAAGTCGCACAACGATTTCCATTTCAGAACAATGCGCGGGCTGAAATATTACACATCAACAATGACGGCAACGATCTATTCCGGTGCATTTCAACAACAGATAAATGCATAAAAATATTGCCCGTCACAGAGGCCCTGTTTCGGCTTGAAGGAGAGATACATGCATCCATAGCATTCGTCAAAGCCCCGGACGGCAATCTATACCTGCAAACCAGCTTTGACAGTTATCAAAAAACAGACGGTCATTAAACGCACAGATTTCAAGTACACGAACCCCTTGATCGAGCTTTGACTTGTCTACCAGATTATTCTTATTCGTCCTCGGGAACACCTTGCCATAACATTTCATAACCGACTTCAAAAGTTGAATCACAAAAACTGGCAAGATGTGAAAAGTGCGCCTTGAATAATTCATCGGCATGGGATTTTTCATGCTGCTCAAAAGAGTTCCAGTAAGTCACAATGACCAGATCGCCCATATTCTGTTGAATCCGCTTGTCTTCGGCATCCGGCATGACGGAACCTTCCTCAGAAATAAACCCGGCATTTTTATATACCTGTCCGCCTATAAAACCGCCGTTGTCATCACCATAATTGTTCTTAACGACATTACACATTTCACCCAGCGCAAGCTCAACATCACTGACGGTAACACCATCTTTCAGATCAACGACATTGAATAGCATGACGCAGCCAAATGGGATACTTATTGGATTAAACATTTCATTCTCCTGTTATTAGTAATAAGGTCAGTCAAAGACATTTTCCGCACGTAATGACTATTCATTAAAATCCAGTTCACCTAACAGTTTAATCTTACCATCATTACCCGGTCGAACTAGTTTACCGTGCCCAGAATCGGTCCAGTTACCGGTAATACCTGAGATGGTCACCTGGTGGGTTACCATGATAATCAACTCACCCGGTTTGCTTTTGTTCTGGATAAACTGTCTTAACGCAGATAAGTTCGGTTCACGATCTTGTGGGCTTTCAAAAAATGAATTCAATGCCGGCAACGGAGTTACTTCCCCCATCCCCATTAAACGTGCCGTGTCCATGCAACGGCACCATTGGCTGGAAAATAGTTTCACATTTTTAATGCCATGATCACGTAACCACTGGCCAATAGCCTGGGCCTGTTCACGGCCGGCGTTATCCAGGTTGCGCTGTGTACTGCAATCATTGATATCAAACTCTTCTGGATCACCAATACCCGGAGCCAGGGCATGACGGATCATCAGCACGGCATTACCAGACTGCATTTGCGCTACCAGCTCATTTTCAGATGCCGCCGAGATTGGTACAGAAAACACACCTACAACAAATAACAACCAGGAAAAAATAATACCTTTCATCTCAATAACTCCTTATTCATTGATGCGATAGCGGACAATTCGATTGTTGTACGTGTCTGAGAACCAGACCTGGTCGTTATGGATCACAACACCTTCGGGTCGGTCAAACAAACCAGGTCCTTTACCTGAACGATCCTGTCCCAGGCTGTAGAATAGTTTATTTCCCGGTGAAATAACCTTGATCCTGTGTGCATACTTGTCTGCAACATACAAACGCCCTTTGCTATCAAAATCCAGATAACGTGGGCCATTGAAGTCAAATGGTTTGCCTTTGACAATGGTGAGTGTTTCTAAGTCTGCACTCATATGCACTAATCGATTGTTACCGGCATCGGCTATCCAGACCGAACCATCCGCCGCAACCACCACATCATGCGGGGAAGATAAACCACCGGCACGGGCAATTGTCCTGTCATCTTTGATAGATACAATATTATTGGAGCTAGCGCCAGTCACATAAATATGTCCGTTTGGGTGAGCGGCCACTCCCTCCGGGCGTGAAAAGTCGCCCTTGTATTCACCGATTAATTGCCCTGTTATACCCGAAACTTGATAGACCGCAATCCGGCTATTACCCGTGTCTGCCACCAGCAACCTGCCGTCTGCGTCAAACACCACATCGTGTGGTTCTCTGACTTCGCCTTCTGCGAAGCTACCCAGTAAGGCGAGCGATGAGGGATCCAGCACCGCGATACGGTCGTTGTTGTTATCTGCCACATAAAGATAGCGTTGGTCCGATGACAAAGTGATGTCGTGTGGTTGAGATAATGTCTGTGCTGAATGCGCCTCATAGGTAAGCTCAAAGGCCCGGGCTTGAGCGACGGTGATGATCATCGACAACCCTGTACCAAGCAGACTCAGCCCGATCAATATCCGGTTAAGATTCATCATAAAAGACCTCTCATGTTGACTAAAGGTGTGTCTAGTGTGACTGCCAGGTAAGCAACTAGTTCAAGCAGTTCCGGTGTGAACAGGTGCGCACAATGTTCGTTGAGATTTCACCTTCTTGGCTTTAACTGTACACCCTGATGTCATCAAACCACACCCACAGACATCATGGCTATAATCGATATCCTGGATATTATGCAGATGAAGATCTGGAGCCACGATACCTGGCAGTCTTGCCATCTCGCAGACCTTGTGAAGTGTTATAAAATGAAGTTTCAACTACTCTGAGCCTTTGATCCATTTTGACCTTCACTCGCCATCAAATAGCCCGGTAATGTGCTCGCCATTCTGATAGGCAATTTTCCTCGCCACATCAGCAGGCAAGGTAGCCAGCAACTGACGTTGCCACTGCATGACTTCGTTTATTTGTAACCAGCGTTGTGGCGTAAATGTGTCGATGCCGAGGAGAAAACGATCCGCATGATCAACGAGCAAGTCTTGCCATTCGGGCAGGAAGGTTCCGTTAGGGAAAGCATCGTAACGAAATGAAAGGTCCGCCCATAAGTTATCGTGCTTGTACATGAGGTCACGAACCGTCTCGGCGAATTCAAAACCGGCATGGGCCCACAAAATCCTTGCATCCGGATCCTGTTCAAAAATCAACTTGATGGCCTGGGCATCACTGTGCACATGCAGCATCAGCCTATATTCCCTGGCCAGGCGTATAATTTCTCGCATCACCGGCGCATTAGCCTCTTCACCATCGATGTGTAATTCACCAATGGCCGCATAGCGATACTTCTGCAAGCGCTCCCTGATATAGGGAATTACGCTTTCATCATGCATCCAGGTGTCCAGTGTACCCCGTTTTCGATAAGGCCTCAGCGATGGCACTACAAAATCAGGATCTGCCTGGTAAAGCAGTTGTGTGCTCTCATCACTGGTGCTGGATACCAGGGCCCGTTTTATCCCTGCCTCACGCAGCCGCCGAATAGCATCAGCAGGTGCAAAAGCCTCCCTGGCATCATCACTGTAATGAATATGTGCGTCGAAAATCGGTAGTGGATTAGTTGCGCTCTCTAGCTGTGCAGCACCCACCGCTGACATTTTGACGACGCATAACAGCAAAATAGAGCGAATAGTGAGTTTCTTAATAGACATGTTTTTAAACATATCAAAGAAATGGAATTATTCAACTGCGCCGTTTGTAAGGAAAAAGCGCACTGCCCTCTTGATATCTCCTGCTAGCGCACGGTACCGAAACCCTTATCCCCGCTGTGCGGCGGCAGCGGCAATCCAGCGATACGTAATCCCTGGGTAACCGGCCCACCGGGGAACAGCCGCCACAAGTATTTGCGACCGCCGTGGCCGGCAAATACTTCATTCAGCATCTCTTCAAGGTCGCGACCATTTTCCGCTTCTCCAAGCTCCAGGTAATAGTCACGTAGACACTCGACCACGCCGAGGTGTTCATCGGTGAGCTCGATACCCTCCTGGCCTGCCATTTCGCGCACATCAACTTCGCTCAGCTCATCCAGCAATGCCTTGCGATGGGTCCGGGCCTGGCTGTCGATATCAGTATCCACACTTCTGTCAACCATCCATTCTGACAGTTTCTTTCTCTGTTCTTCGTCCATTTTTCTTGACTCCTTTGGTCTGGTTAATTTTTATCGTGATAGGCTGGCAGCCGCCTTATAGCGCTGTCAGACATATTTCCACATAATCACTCTGCAAAGTCCAGCGCTTCAGTAATAGCCTCGATACCTGCTCTTGCACAGCGATCATCATTATCGCCGGAGGTCTTTTCGGCGGGAGCGCCAGAAACACCGATACCGCCATAGAAATGGCCGCCGACCTGTATTGGCACACCACCGCCCAGCAGCAGCACACCCGGGGCTGATTTCAGATGCTGCAGCCTTTGATTAGTCATCATGTCGATAGTGGCTGTTTTGAATGAGGCCGCGGTTTTTGCCTTGGCAATCGATACATCGACTGTATGTGATCCGGCATGCGGGTTGCGCATAAACCCCTGCAGAATACCTGCCCGATCAACCAGCGCAACAGCAACCTGGTAGCCTGATTTAGCGCACTCCGAAGCGGCAGCGGTGACTGCTTCATTCACCATTACCGGTGACATTGCACGCGACTGCACGTAAGGCTTTTCATCTGCAGCAACTGCGCTGCTTAGCAGGTTAGCGGCTAGTAATAAAAATACGGAATGAAGAGATTTCATCGGGTTCTCCTTCTGTTTGAATATTTGTCTTCAGTACACCGTTATCTGCTTGTCATTACAAGAAGAATTTCGCGCTTCACTCGCAGATCAAAGGGGTCAGAGTACCTGATCTTTAGGTTCTGTCATTATGCTCCACAGATATGACTACTTTTCCTTTGGCGTGTCCTTCTCCAAAATACCGGAGTGCTTCGGCAACCTCACTCAACTGGTAACATCTATCTATTACAGGGACGACTTTGCCGGACTCAAGGAGTTTTTTCATTAAATCCAGGCCCTTGTTTGCTTTATGCAGCAGCAGGCCCATTTTCTTGCTCCCGATGATTGAAAACAATGGGCCCAGCAGCAGCAGTTGGTTCACTCGAAGAGTAGAACCTCCAACCATCACAAAAATTCCACCTGAACTTAATGAGCGCTTGTAATCAAAAATCGAATGATGCGCCGCCATGTCAATAATCAGATCATAACTCTGGCCATTTTTGGTGAAATCTTCTTGCGTGTAATCAATCAGATGGTCTGCGCCTAATAAATGCATAATGTCCAATTTCTCCGTGCTATCGACGCCAGTGACTTCAGCCCCAACTGATTTTGCAATCTGCACCGCAAACGACCCTGCACCACCACCTGCACCATTAATTAATATCTTTTTTTCTCTATTTATTATATTTAAATGAATTTTTCCATCATAGAGAAGGCTTTGCAGAGCAAGGAGTCCGGCCTGTGGAATGGCCGCTGCTTGCTCGAATGTCATACCGGCCGGTTTCAACGCCAGTGCATTATCACGAGCACATACATATTCGGCAAAACCGCCCCAGCCACACCCGCTTAGATCCCCGAACACCTCATCGCCGGCCCGAAACTGCTTTACGTCTTTACCAACCGCTTCAACGCGTCCTGCTATGTCACACCCGAGGATCTTGATTCTTTTTGGTTTGAGGAGCCCGGCCATCAAGCGGTTCACGAACGGCTTACCTATTAATATTTCCCAGTCCCATGAATTGATAGATGAAGCACGAACCTCTACCAGGACTTCATTGTCCCCGGGCGTGGGTTTTTGTTCTTCTTTAAGTTCAATAAAATCAGGTATTCCGTATTTCGTTAATACACTAGCTTTCATGACTCTCTCTTTATGAGCACCTGATTATGATAGTTTTCACCATATTCCGGGAATCAATCGATAAGGCATTTAGCTCAGTAGCATATCAATCGGCTCAGAGTCCACGAAACCTTATTCTCAGTTTACCTTCTGTAATAAATCGACGCGGATAGGCGCTAAGAAGTGTGCACCATCATCACCGATATACTGTTCAAAACGCTGCTTGACCAGGTCAAATAGTTCCTCGTCCAGCGAGTGATCACTATGTGTTGCTTTTATAACTTTTTCTTCAAACTCAGCAAAGCCTGCAAATTTCATCGGCGAATTAAAAAACGTTTCTTCGACGAGGCTAAACAGGCCATCATCGACCGCTTTTTTAACCGTGTTGAACGCAGTCTGGCGGACCTTTTGTTCATCATGGAATAAACGCAGCACCTCGTTAAATTCACCGGCAAATACCGGCTCTGATATGTACGCAAGACCACCCGGCTTCAATACACGACTGATTTCGTGCATTGCTGGTTCCATTAATTCCAGTGGGACGTGATGCAGCGATTTGAACATAAACACCACGTCGACTGATTCATCTTCCAATGGAATGTCCTGCGCGCCAGCAAGCTCGAATATCACATTGGCCAGGTCCGTTATCTGCAGATTTTTTTCATGAGCAAGCTGGTCAACTTCTAATGCGGTAACTTTTCGATCTGCCCCCGATGTCGCAATATCACGGGTGTGATCGGCACTGCCGCAGCCCAGCTCCAGGATATGTTTTCCATCCAGCGATAATAGTCGATTGTATACATCGGACTCAGGACAGCTGACATCGATTTGTTCTGCCGTTATTTTCATTTAGTCCTAACCTCTTTTTTATCCTCTATATTTATTTCATAGAAAAAAACCTGCTCACTGTTATTTAACCGTTAATTCAAAACAGCTATAGAACATAACGAATTGCTACCGTCAGCACACCAAGTAGCATATTGATGCCGATCAGCTTCCGTATCTGTGCCAGCTTCGCACCAGCTGTTGGCCAGTCTTCGGCAGCGACTGCCAGCTTTAGCCTTTTATAAGGTGCAAAAAATACATGGAAGAAAATAAACATCATGATAATGCCCAGTGTCATCATGATATTGATATGCATACCCAGTCC
>JARFQI010000146.1 GCA_029287855.1 Arenicellales bacterium
CCAAAATGCTGCCATGCAAGCCGGGTTGCGACTCTTCCCCGGGGTGTTCTCATGATGAAGCCCTGTTGTATCAAATAAGGTTCGATGACATCCTCCAGGGTGTCTCTTTCTTCACTCAATGCAGCCGCGAGGTTATCTACACCTACCGGCCCACCGTCAAACTTCCTAACGATAGCAGACAATAAACGCCGATCCATCTCATCGAAACCATGTTCGTCTACTTCCAGCATGTCCAGCGCCGAACAGGCTATTTTTTTATTCAGCGTGCCATCACCCTTGACTTCGGCAAAATCACGCACTCGTCGCAACAGTCGGTTGGCGATACGCGGTGTACCGCGTGACCGGCGGGCAATTTCTGCCACGCCTTCATCATCACCTTTAACACCAAGAATGCCACTGGAACGGTAAATAATTTGTTGCAGCTGTTGACTATCGTAAAACTCCAGGCGCTGCACAATACCAAAGCGGTCCCGAAGCGGGGATGTCAGCAGGCCTGCGCGGGTGGTGGCGCCAATTAATGTGAATGGAGGCAGGCTGAGCTTGATCGAGCGCGCCGCCGGCCCTTCTCCAATCATGATATCGAGCTCATAATCTTCCAGCGCCGGGTAGAGAATTTCTTCGATAGCAGCACTCAGGCGGTGTATTTCATCAATAAAAAGAACATCGCCCTGCTGAAGATTCGTTAACAGCGCAGCGAGGTCCCCGGCTTTCTCCAGTACCGGCCCTGAAGTCTGATGCAGCTTGCCTTCCATTTCGTTAGAGATGATGTGGGCCAGGGTAGTTTTACCTAGCCCCGGAGGTCCAAATAGCAGGACATGATCCAGCGCTTCAGAACGATTGCGGGCGGCGGTAATAAAAATTTCCAGTTGTTGATGAATGCTCGGCTGACCAACGAATTCCTCGAGCGATACGGGCCTGAGTGCCTTGTCAAAAACGCGTTCACCGGTTTCCTCTTTTGTTTCCGGTGCCACCAGTCGATCAGTTTCTATCATCGCGAACCTCCGGACATTGCCTGCAATGCCTGCCGTATTAGTGATTCACTGCTCAATGTCTCGCCGACAGCTGATTGGTCAGCCAGTTTAGCAATGATTTTCTCGGCATCTTTTTCTCGATATCCGAGTGCTGTAAGTGCACTGATAGCATCTGTTCGGATGTCATCATTGGTGCTGCTGGCAACTGCATCTTCATCTCCCGCCATACCCGGCAACTGCTTGCCTCGCAGCTCAAGAATCACCCGCTCGGCGGTCTTGCGCCCGATGCCCGGCACTTTGGTCAGCCGCACCACATCCTCGCTATTGATACAAAGACGAAATTCCTGCACCGACAGGCCAGATAATATAGCCAGCCCAACACGTGGCCCGATGCCGCTGATTCTTAGCAGGTGACGAAATAGATTGCGCTGATTTTCCGTGGAGAAGCCAAATAATAGCTGTGCGTCTTCACGCACCACCAGGTGTGTATGCAGTATCAATTCGGCGCCTTCCTGCGGCAGATCATAGAAGGTCGTCATCGGTGCTTCAAGTTCGTAACCAACGCCCTGCACATTCAGCATCAGGGCCGGCGGCTGCTTGGATAACAAAATTCCACGCAATTGACCGATCATGACTCTGTTCCTGCTTCTCGCTTCATACGTTGCTTCTTCATACGTTGATTGTGCTCCAGGGTATGACTATGGCAGATAGCACAGGCGAGGGCATCCGCAGCATCTTCCTGCGGTACACCATCAAGTGCGAGTATGGATCGAACCATGTGCTGAACCTGTGCCTTGTCCGCCTGGCCGTAGCCGACGACAGACTTTTTAATTTGCAGTGCGGTGTATTCACCCACCGGCAAACCCCTGTTTACACCTGCTGAAATAGCCGCCCCTCTCGCCTGCCCCAGAATCAGGGCGGAGCGGGCATTATTTGAAACAAAGACTTTCTCTATTGCCATAAACTCAGGGCTGGCATTATCAATAACCTCTGACACACCTTCAAATATGGTTTTGATCCTCGCTGGCAGGTCCTTGTCCTGCATTTTGATGCAGCCGCTGGTGACATAGTGCAGCTTGCCATTCTCAATCTCAATAATGCCAAAGCCAGTAATACGTGAGCCCGGATCGATGCCAAGAACGCGCATCAGCGTGCTTTATCCATTATCGATACGACCCAATGCTGATCACCCTTCAAAGTCATCCGGGAATGTCGCATTGAAATGCACTTCCTGAACATCGTCCAGGTCCTCCAGTGCATCGATCAAACGCATTAGTTTTTCTGAATTTTCTGTATCCAACTCAGTCTCTGTCGAGGCACGTTGGGTAATTTCAGCATAGTCTGCTTTAAGCCCTGCATCATCAAGCGCTTTTTTAACGTCGACAAAGCTTTCCGGAGCGGCCTGTACTTCTATTGAACCATCATCTTCAGTAACGACGTCATCAGCACCGGCTTCCAGTGCCGTATCCATCACCAGCTCTTCATCGCTGCCCGCAGGATAACCAATCACACCGATTTTGTTAAAAAGGTAAGCGACAGAGCCGTCGGTTCCCAGGTTGCCATTATACTTGCTGAAGGCATGCCGTACTTCACTGACGGTACGGTTACGGTTGTCGGTCATGCAATCAACCAGAATTGCCACACCGGCTGTTCCATAACCTTCATAACGGATCTCTTCGTAATCAACACCTTCCAGATCGCCAGTACCTCGCTTGATGGCTTTCTCGATGGTATCGCGCTTCATGTTATTGGTCAGACCCTTGTCAATCGCGGCCCTCAGTCGAGGATTAGAATCCGGGTCTCCACCACCCATGCGGGCAGCAACCGTGATCTCCCTGATAAACTTGGTAAATAGCTTGCCCCGCTTGGCATCCTGCGCACCCTTGCGAAAGCGTATATTGGCCCATTTACTGTGTCCGGCCATGTAAATCTCCTGCATTATTTTGGATTGATTCGGTAATCGGAAAGTCTACCATATTCCACAGTACGAGCTATTCACCAAGAATCAACAAATCGCATACAGGCATGCAATTTATAGGGGTTACACGGGATTTGCTTTATAAGCATGCTCTAAAACAGTAATATTAACCGTTCACGTTGAATTATGACTGTGAATACCTGTTCACCAAACTCAACCACCCCAGACACTGGTACAGAACTATGAGCGATACTGACAACAATGGCCCCGACAGGGAAGAAGAAGTTCTACAAATAATCAAAGACACTCTGACAGCCATTGCCAAGGACACCTACACACCGCCCGAGCTGACTCACCCTCTTTCGAGCGATACAATCAACCAGATACGCCACTGTTTCGGCATCATCACCCAGCGCCAGCAGGAACTGGCCAGGGCACGCGGTGAAGAGTTTAATGATCGCCCGCGCTATATAGATGAGCCGAAGGACTCCTTTGTTGTGTCACTGGATGATTTTCGCGAATCAACGAAAAAGGAGGACTGATCATGCCTTATTATGTCTATCGCATTACTGATTCTGCAGCAGGGATGTTCAAGCAACTGGACTTGCTGGGCAGCTTTGATAATTATCGTGAAGCCAAGCTATTGACCAAAGAAACCCGCAGTAAAATGGACGGCAGTGAAGCGGCACAGATTAAAGTCATGTTCGCCGATAATGAACTCGCCGCAGAAGAACAATTACAGGAAAAACGAGACAAACCCATTACTATGGAATGGGAAAAATAGGTAGCTTCTGGAGTTCACCATGAACACCGCTAAAGACCTTTTTTCCTATCGAAAAAACTGGGCGCATCGTTTCGGACTGGCGCCGGTCCTGCCGATGACCCGTAAAGAAATGGATGAGTTGGGCTGGGATGTCTGCGACATCATTATTGTTACTGGTGATGCCTACGTCGATCACCCCAGTTTCGGCATGGCACTGATTGGGCGAGTGCTGGAATCACAGGGTTTCCGAGTCGGTATCATTGCCCAGCCTGACTGGCAAAGCGCCGAAGCATTCAAAGAACTTGGTAAACCTCGCCTGTTCTTCGGCATCACTGCAGGCAACATGGATTCCATGGTCAACCGCTATACCTCTGACCGGCGTCTGCGCCATGATGATGCCTACACACCCGATGGCAAAGAAGGCAAACGCCCTGACCGCTCAGTACTGGTGTATGCCCAGCGGGCAAGGGAAGCATACAACGACGTTCCGGTGATCATCGGTGGCATAGAAGCCAGTCTGCGAAGGATCGCTCATTATGATTACTGGTCAGACAAGGTGCGCCGTTCCTGCCTGCCTGACTCCAAGGCAGATATGCTGCTGTTTGGTAATGCCGAACGCGCAATCGTCGAGATTGCCCATCGGCTGGACGCAAATGAAAACATAAAAGATATTACCGACATACGCGGCACCGCATTCATGACCTCTGCTGTACCGGATGGCTGGACTGTTGTCGATTCCACTGATGTTGACACACCGGGGAAAATAGAAAAAAGAACAGACCCTCACCGAGATCCTTATGCCTCCAGGCCTGATTGCTCACAGCAGTCAGCATCGCCCGATGCGCCGAACCAGCAGGTTGTTACCTTGCACACTCGTCCGCGTGGGCTGGACCGCAGTCACACAGTCCTGCGCCTGCCATCCTATGAGCAGGTCAGCAACGACAATGTCCTGTATGCCCATACCTCGCGCGTGTTCCATCTGGAGACCAACCCGGGCAATGCACGGGCACTGGTGCAGCGGCATGGTAACCGCGATGTCTGGTTAAATCCTCCGCCGATACCGATGACGACAAAAGAACTCGATCATATTTACGAGCTGCCATATACACGTAAACCGCATCCTGCCTATGGGGATGCAAAGATGCCTGCCTGGGAGATGATCCGGTTCTCGATCAATATCATGCGCGGCTGCTTTGGCGGCTGTACTTTTTGCTCGATTACCGAACACGAAGGCCGGATAATTCAGAACCGTTCTGAGAAATCAATCCTCAACGAGATCGAGACCATCCGCGACAATGTGCCGGGTTTCACTGGAAACATCTCAGACCTCGGTGGCCCGACAGCCAACATGTGGCGACTGAAGTGTAAAGACGAAAAGATTGAATCATCCTGTCGGCGCCTGTCCTGCGTCTACCCGGGCATATGCAATAATCTGAATACCGATCACGAACCACTGATTCAGCTCTACCGCAAAGCACGCAAGATAAGAGGTATCAAGCGTATCTTCATCGCCTCAGGTCTGCGCTACGATCTCGCAGTCCGTTCCAAAACCTACATCAAGGAACTTGCCACGCACCATGTCGGCGGCTATCTGAAGATTGCCCCGGAACATATAGAAGAAGGCCCTCTATCCAAGATGATGAAACCGGGTATCGGCGCCTATGACCGCTTCAAGCAGCTGTTTGATCAGTATTCCAAAGAAGCCGGGAAAGAGCAGTACCTGATTCCCTATTTCATCTCGGCACACCCGGGAACCACCGATGAGGACATGCTCAATCTCGCTATCTGGCTAAAGTCCAATAACTTCCGCCTTGACCAGGTGCAGGCCTTCCTGCCCACCCCACTGGCCATCGCCTCGGCGATGTACCATACGGAACGTAACCCGCTGAAGAAAGTAAGCCGCGATTCGGAAAAAGTCAGTGCGGTACGTGGTGCCCGGCAGCGGCGGTTGCACAAGGCGTTTCTGCGCTACCATGCACCGGAGAACTGGCCAATATTGCGTGATGCATTAAAACGAATGGGAAGAGCGGACCTTATAGGTAACGGCAAAAAACACCTGGTTCCATCGTGGCAACCGGGGAAGAAACATCATAGTACAAATAAACCTGGACAGAAGAAAAGATTTCAGCCAGCGAAAACTCGCTTTACCGCTTAGTCAAGGTTTGTAAATTATTTGACTCAATCCATTAAGCAACATAGAAAGATCTGATTTAGTGGGTTGACATAAAAGAACCTGATTCACTTCTCCTGCACCAGCACCCACGGTGCAACAACTACAGCCCACAACTCTTCCTTACCCTCACTCCAGCCGCGCGCATCGTCATCGGTTGTTTTCCTGAGTTC
Organism: Arenicellales bacterium; assembly: GCA_029287855.1. Taxonomy (GTDB): domain Bacteria; phylum Pseudomonadota; class Gammaproteobacteria; order BMS3Bbin11; family BMS3Bbin11; genus BMS3Bbin11. The sequence goes on from JARFQI010000146.1 coordinate 5,996, forward strand.
ATCCGTTTCCAGCCAGGCGTCAATGATGGTTCTGTCATCATGAATCATATGTGCGCCTACCTCGACCAGGTCCAGATCCGGTGACACAGTTAACAGCAGCCCCCGGGCAAAATGGCGCTCCAGTTCCTGCCATGAGATGCGAGCCGTCTCTGTGTTTAATCTCGCAGTTAATTGCTCAAAGTCTTCTTTCATTGCTGGTGATAATTAGTTGTACATACGTCATGGATAAACAGAAATATGCCACAGGATTCTTGTGCCTGATGATCTCTGCAATCTTAGCGAAAATAATAATTTCCCGATTCTAACCTGCATCAATGACATCCGGTATCAAAATCACGATGAGTGATTCACCTATTAATCTTGTCTTAATTTTCAACTGATATCTTTCCGCACGAGAATCAAAAAAATAATCCCACCACCCCAGGAGATATCGTCATGGTTAGAAAGTTTCTCAATACGTATGGCATAGCCATTATCTGTCTGGTTGCTGCAATTGTATTGATCTCGATCGGTGAATTTGCCAGCGCAGATGATTCCGTCTCTATTAACAAGGCTAAATGGAGAACTTCTGACAGTGAACTTGTCATTACTGGTGAAAATGCCGGTAGACGCGGCGATGTCGATATCTATAATGCCGCATCCAACGAGTTACTGTACTCGGTCAGAGCCAGCAGAAGTGGAACATTTGCTTCAAGGACTTACCCAACTACAGTGCCCTGCAGTGTAAAAGTCACTTCCCACGGGACCAGTGATGAGCAGGAAGTCGATAATGCACCGGATAATTGTGACGATGGAGCAGGGGGCACTAACCCGCCGCCGGTCGCTAGTAGCGATACTTCGATTAACTCAACCAGCCAGAATGGTGAGCCAAGCACACCTCTGCATGAAGTACCTGCACCGGGAGAACCTGGCTCAGGGGATGGTAATCACGTCGTGCTGGCAATCAACGATCTGGGCATGCACTGCGGCGACCTGGACACCCGCATCTCCAGCATTCTCCCGCCTTTCCAGGTTCTGCTAGGTCAGGTGATCAAGAGGGGCAGTTCCCCGATATTGAATCCCGCTGGTGTGAATCTTGAATACTCCGCTGCCTCCAACCCCAATGATCCGATCCTGAGCCAGCCGGGTGCCGTGCGCGGCCTGAGGCCCGACGGCAGCACCTACAAGACCAACTTCTGGGATGCGGTTGCTAGCAATTCTTATGACGCGTTTTACCCCGGCGGACTTGGGATTACCCCGCTGGAAACAGAAGGATTTCCGGTAACTGCGGACGTAGGCCTTCCGGTACCAAACGTTGAAGAACTTTACATTGGTCACGACGGAGTGGTAAATAGCGGAGATGAGGGCCTCACGGCTGTGCAGCATGCAATGCCTGGACTGACTGCACCGTACATGCTTAATGAACCACAGCTAGTGAAGGAGAAATACGCCGATAAACCGTTTTTCATCAATTTCCCGTTTGGCTACGTGGCAGAAGACGTGAACTGGTACGAAGGAGCTGGCATCCCGTTTGCGGCCTACGACGACTCCGGTCGTGAGAATGCCTACCCGCTAGTGCGTGTGCAGGCCAGGCAGGGTTCCACGACCCTGGCAACAGTCGACACGGTGCTACCAATCTCGGGTGAGGCAAGTTGTATGAACTGCCACTCCGATCCGGCCGACGTACAGAACAGCCGTACAGACAAGCCAACAAAGACACTAATAGATGCCGGACTGCCAGTGGTGACAAGCATGGACGACCCGGACGAGAATATGCCGCACGATGTCAGTGTCGAGTATGCGGCTGATATTAATCTCCTGCGGCTACACGACTTGAAGCATGGTGATAAATATGTGGATACCACAGTCACATCAACACCGTGCATAGTCAGCGAAGACAACCCGAACGGCAATGAGGACTGCCTGATTAACCAGGCGCTTGTGCAAGGCAAGCCTGTAGTCTGCCAGGTGTGCCACTATACCCCGGCACTCGATCTTGCTCAGGTCGGCCCGATGGCAGGACCTCCAGGCAGTGACGCCAACGGGCGCAATCAGTTGGCGCATTCGAGCAACTCTAACGTGATGCACAGCCACCACGGCCAATTCACCGACCTGTTCCCATCTATGCCTGCGCCTATCCAGTCTGCCGACGGCAACATCACCAACCAGGCTGCGCGTCTGGAAGTACTCGAGAATACCTGCTACTCGTGCCACCCAGGCAAAAACGTTCAGTGTCTGCGCGGAGCGATGTTCAACGGCGGCATGTTGTGTAACGACTGTCACGGCGATATGCAGCAGGTGGGCGCAGACTTTTCGCAGAACGTCTCGCCGACTAATCCTGCCCCAGCATCCCTGATTCTGGGCGGCGACTTCTACGACCCAAGCAGCACACAGCCTCGTGTTCCATGGGCTAACGAACCGGGTTGCGGTTCCTGTCATACCGGTGATGCCAGCGATAACTTACTGGGTGCGGTCGATAGTATCGTCAACACGCGGGATACCGGAGGCAATGTAGACGGTTTGCGCCTGCGCCAGGCCTATCGCACAGGCGATGCCAAGGCCACGCCCATCGTACCAACCAACAAACGCTTCGCAGAACCTGCGGTGCCGGCCTCGTTTGCAAACGCTGACGGGACGAAATTCGACAACCCGGGTGCAGGCAACCCACAGCTGTATCGTGTGAGTACGGGACACGGCGGCGTGATGTGTGAAGGCTGTCATGGTGCAACCCACGCGGAGTGGCCGAACGCCAACCCCAATGCCAATGACAATGTAACCGCAAAGCAGTTACAGGGGCACACCGGACCCATCACGGAATGCTCCACCTGCCATTCATCAAACTTCGATATCGATGACTTCAAGGGCAATCTTGACAGTAACGGCTGGATGAAGGGGCCTCATGGCATGCATCCTGTTGGCACTTCGATGTGGAACGAGAAGCACAAGGAAGCCCGTCAAGGTGCCTCAGCAGACATCTGCTCTTCCTGTCATGGCGCTGATGGGCTCGGAACAGTTCTGTCCCGTACCGCAGCCGATCGTGTCTTTGAATGTAAAGAAAGAGGAACCTTATGCGGTTCTGATCAGAAGACGGTGTCTATAGCGAAAGGAACGCCCATAGGCTGCGTTGAATGTCATTCCAATGAAATTAACGGTAATGATGACTAAGCACGTCTTTAGTCAAAAAAGGCTACTGGCTAAGGACTCTCTACTCTGGCTGGCCCGGTTCTTCCTGACCGGGCCGTCTTGCATAGGCCTGATCAAAAATTGATTCCAGCACAGGGTGTATACCACGCAGCCCATCAATGACAGCCAGTGCCCAGTCAAAATATTCCTGCCTTCTTTCTATACCCCATCCTGCTGGCGGGTTATCGGCAACGTCTCTAAGGTTACAGATTTTGTCAGCCAGCTTCACCAGCTTGGCCTCATCACTGAGTGTCGCCGCGTGATTAATCTGCTCCTGTTTCCTGTCTGCCTTACAGAGATTCGCGTCGTCTGATACCTCGAGGACGATTTCGCAAATCTGTTGCCCGAAATGCTGTGTAAGCTCATCAGCAGTCGTTTCTGTATCTTCAACCGTGTCATGCAGGATAGCGCCTCTCAGAACATTAATGTCTTCTACTCCAGCCTCATTGCAGAGAACATCGACGAGTTGAATCGGGTGGTTGATGTAGGGCGACGCGCAAACATCTTTGCGGCGCTGATCACGATGCTTGGCAGCAGCAAACGCTAATGCCTGTATCAAGTCTCCAGTTCTACTCATCGATAAACCTTCTTTTATAACCAGCGCACAAGATAGTAAATATATTGCCCTTCTGATGATTTGGATGGACCGGCAACGTGGGCAGGATAGTAATTATTGTCATCATCTGCTGCCGCTATTGCCTGTTCTTCAGTATCCATGACCTGAACGCAGCCTGCAGGAAAACGTTTACGGCTACGCCGTTTTGTGTAGACCAGGGCAAAACGAACCTGTGAAACGTTAGTCTCCGGATCTGGCGGAACAATACCTTTCATAATTATTTAATTTCCTGTCGCTGACTAGATATTGTAGTACGAAATTTATCTCAACGCACAAACAGCATCAGGAAATATACAGGCATAAAAAAACCCCGCAATACTGCGGGGTTTTCCTAAAGCTTATTAGTAATTATTAAATCAGGCGCCTGTGACGTTTGAAGCCTGTGGCCCTTTTGGACCAGTCTCTACGTCATATGAAACTGCCTGACCTTCTTCAAGTGTTCTAAAACCATCTGAAGCGATGGCTGAAAAATGTACGAATACATCTGCGCTGCCATCATCAGGTGTAATAAAACCAAACCCTTTGGAGTTGTTAAACCACTTTACTGTACCTGTAGCCATGTACAAAAAACCTCAATAATAAAAATGAAAAAATATTACAAATGTCACCTTGCACAACAGCTTATGGACGTTATTGGTCTACTGAAAACGTGCTCAACAATATTGTAATTCTGTTCAATAATGAAAAGATGCAAGGGCATGCAATCCATTATTCTGCCCGAGTATATAAGAACAAATTATGATATACAACACCCATATTATGCCTTGTAAACCATAGTATTACAGCATCCTGAGATCACCTCTGAGGTCGCTACAGTGCTAGAATCATCGGCATATTCACTATTGATTAAATCAAAACTGATGGCACTGAAAGCAACAATTTATAAAGCTGACCTGCAACTGGCTGATATGGACCGAAGCCATTTTCATAATTATTCACTCACCATTGCATGCCACCCATCGGAAACAGACATTCGCATGATGGTGCGCCTGCTGGCATTTGCCTTCAATGCCGACGACAGCCTGGTGTTCACTAAAGGAATCAGTACAGATAATGAACCTGATATCTGGCGCAAGAATCTGACTGATGAGATTGAGCTATGGATAGACCTCGGCCAGCCGGATGAAAAACGCTTGCGCAAAGCCTGTGGCCGGGCACAACAGGTTATTGTTTATACCTATCAGAACAGAAGTGCTGATGCCTGGTGGAAACAGATCGAAAGCAGTCTTCAGCGATTCGACAATCTCAGTGTTATAAGCATTGATGAGGACAGCTGCAACTCCCTTCCGCGGCTGGTTAACCGTAATATGCAATTACAGTGCACGGTTGAGGATGGCGAATGCTGGCTTACCGATGGGACATCATCGTCGCATATAAAATTACATCAGCGAAAATAACGGTAATTACTGATAGAGGATGGACATGAGCAAAGATAAAACAACAATCGAAGCATTTGCTCAACTGACACCGGATCAGATGCTTGATTCCATTGAATCACTGGGTATTAGATGTGACGGCCGCTTCCTCGCTCTTAACAGCTATGAAAACCGGGTCTACCAGGTAGGTATTGAAGATAAATCTCCGCTGGTGGCAAAGTTCTACCGTCCACATCGATGGACTGACGCAGCGATTCTTGAAGAACATGAATTCACACAGGCGCTGGCAGCACTTGAAATACCGGTGATTCCTCCAGACATTGATGATAAAGGCAAAAGCCTGCACCATTACGGCCTCTATCGCTTCGCCCTCTATCCATGTCGAGGTGGCCGGGCTCCCGAGCTTGATAACCCTGAACATCTTGAACAAATTGGACGGTTTATCGCACGCATTCATGCTGAAGGCGCGACCAAAAAGTTCAATCACAGGCCTGATCTTGATATCGAGAGTTTTGCTATTAAACCGAGAGAATACCTTCTTAATCATGATTTTATTCCTGCACATCTTATCGACGCCTACGAGAGCCTGACAGCAGACCTGATTCAACAGATACAGCAGTGCTTTGATCGGGCAGGTAAGATAACCAACATTCGCCTGCATGGGGATTGCCACCCAGGAAACATATTGTGGAC
>JARFQI010000157.1 GCA_029287855.1 Arenicellales bacterium
TTTTTGCCGAGAGGAATCAAGCCTTTCTCTGGCAGGTAGCCATCATCACCCATGGCTTTTTTCGATGCGAACTCCATTGCGTATTCCTGTATGCCAGGAATTTTACCAACATGGTCATTCTTGATGTAAAAGTACAAGGGACGTGAAACCGGGTAGTCGCCAGATGCTATAGAGTCAAAGCTCGGACCAACGCCATCAACAGTCGATCCCTGTACCTTGTCACCATTTTCTTCCAGGAAACTAAAGCCGAAGATACCCAGAGCGTTAGGGTTTGCCTCCAGTTTCTGCACGATCAGGTTGTCATTTTCACCGGCTTCGATATAGGCGCCATCTTCACGCACAGAATAAGCGACAGCCTTGAAAAGATCCTTGCCCTTGGGTGCCTTGCCTTTTTTCTGCTGCATGGAGTCATAAACATCGGCTGGGATGCCCAGTTTTGCCATCATGGCCTTGATATCGTCTGCCTGGTCTGCCTTCATGCCGCGTAACTCTTTGAGATCAGCAACCTTTTTCGCACCGCCGCCAAGAGCCAGTTCTGCAAAGGCATCACGTGTGCCTGATGTTGGGGGAGGACCGACAACTTCAATTTTGGCAGCTGGAAGCTTTGCATTGACATCTTTCCAGGTCTTATTCGGGTTTGGGATCAGTTTCCCATCCGGCCCCGGTACAGATTTCGCCAGTGCCATATAGAGATCTTTACGTGTTAACTCAAAGCGTGGTGCCTTTTTTGAGTTTGCAATAGCAATACCATCGTAGCCGACCAGTACTTCGGTGATTTTTGTCACACCATTTTTCTGGCACATATCAAACTCACTCTTTTTAATGCGGCGAGAGGCATTGGTAATGTCAGGTGTGTTGGCGCCGACGCCTTTACAGAATAATTTCAGACCACCGCCGGAACCTGTGGATTCGATTTTTGGTGTCTTGAAATCAGTGGAACGGCCAAAACGCTCTGCAACGACAGTAGCGAAGGGGTAAACCGTCGATGAACCGACTATATTTACTGTATCACGCCCAGCCGCATGTGCAGCAGATATACTACCAATAGCTGCCGCAATAATAATGCTTTGCGTAAAAAACTTATTCATATCAGAAAACTCCATATTGTAATATTAAATTAAAATGTTTTGGGTGTGATTATGCGCATGAAACCTGCAAAATCTTCTTTTTGCAGCAGCACTCGTCTGAAGAAACGGCAGTGTAAACTCCGATTGTTACAGGAATATTACAATAGTAGGCAAAAGGAACCCTAACAGGTTTAGTTATTGATAACCATAGGCACTAATCATGCAATCTGCCGGGTTCACATTGTTATTTACTTGCCTGCATAGGCCTGCTCCATTCCATCAAACTCACAGTCCATGCAGTTTGTTGACTCGTGTCATTCATGTTGACGTTAATGTTGTTTTTCCAGACAATTTCTCACGGTATTATCAGCCCCTGTCTGATAGAGTCAGTTCTTTAATTTTTCTAGCTGTTCCGCAGGAGATCTTCCTTGTCCACCGATAATCCTTTGTTAATATCACACGATATCCCACTTTTCAGGGAAATTACGCCCAGTCATATCCAGCCCGCACTTGAATCAATAATTACTGAAAATCAGCAGGCTATTGAACTGCTGGCAAAAATCGAAAATCCAGGCTGGGATACTTTCATTCACCCATTCGAAGAACTGGACGAGCGGCTGTCAAAAATGTGGGATACCGTTTCTCACCTGAATTCTGTCATTGATGATGAGAAATTCAGAGAACGTTATCGCAACTGCCTGCCTATCATTTCTGATTATGCTAGCAGCCTGGCGCAGAATGAGGATATATATAAGCAGTATCAGTCCGTGCGGGACAGCGATGCCTTTAACTCGTTTGACCAGGCACAGCAGAAACTGGTCGATAATGCCTTGCGTGATTTCCGTCTTTCCGGCGTGGCATTGCCTGACGGCAAAAAAGAGCGTTATAAGGAAATACAGTCTGAGCTCTCGACTCTAAGTAATCGCTTTGAGCAAAACCTGCTTGATGCGACCGACCACTGGATGCTGCATATTATTGATGAGGAAAAACTCTCCGGACTGCCAGATACTGCAATTGCTCTTGCTAAAGATCAGGCGGAACAAAAGGAAATCGAGGGATGGGTGTTCAATCTTCAGGCCCCTTCCTATATACCTTTTATTATGTTTGCCGATGACCGCTCACTGCGTCAGCAGATTTATCAAGCCTATGTAACACGTGCCAGCGAAATGGGGCCGGATGCCGGGCGCTGGGATAATTCAGAAATCATTGACAATATTCTCGCGCTGCGAAGAGAAAAGGCAGCACTGCTAGGGTTTGATGACTATGTTGATCTGGCCTTGCAGACGCGCATGGCTGAAAACGCTAGCAGCGTTAGCGACTTCCTGTCTCAGCTTGCAGAGGCTGCCAGACCATCAGCAGACAGGGAATTTCTCGAGTTAACCGCCTATGCCTCTCAGGACGGTATTGAAGAGCTTATGGCCTGGGATATCCCTTATTACAGTGAGCGATTGCGTCAGCAACAATATGAAATCTCGCAGGAGGACGTGCGCCCCTGGTTTCCCCTGGAGCGGATACTCGAAGGTCTGTTTGAAGTTGTTGCAAACCTCTACGGCCTTTCTATCAAGCAGCGTGAAGATGTTGAGGCCTGGCATCCAGACGTGCAATTTTTTGAAATATTCGATAGCAAAGGTGAGCCGCGAGGGCGCTTTTTTCTTGATCTCTATGCCCGCAAAGGCAAACGTGGCGGCGCCTGGATGGGAGATGGCATCAGTCGTAAGGAGACTGCTGAGGGAGTACAGAACCCTCTTGCCTGGCTGGTGACCAATTTCAGTCCGCCAATGGAAGGCAAACCATCCTTGCTAAGCCACGATGAAGTAATCACCCTATTCCATGAATTTGGCCACGGGCTGCATCATATGCTTACCCGTGTGGCTTATCCTGCGGTGTCCGGAATTAACGGTGTACCGTGGGATGCCGTTGAATTACCGAGCCAGATGATGGAGAACTGGTGCTGGCAGGATGAAGTGCTGGAAATGATCTCTGGGCATTATGAAACCGGCGCACCACTGCCAAAAGATCTTGTTACTCGCCTTAAGAAAGCTAAAAACTTCCAGTCCGGAATGTTGCTGTTGCGTCAGATTGAATTCGCTATATTTGATTTATCTATACACCGGGGCACCGTTGCCTTGAATGTACAGCAAACCCTGGACCAGGTACGTGATGAAATTGCTGTTTTCAAGCCACCGCATTTCAATCGCTTCCAGAACAGCTTCTCTCATATTTTTGCCGGTGGTTATGCCTCCGGTTATTACAGCTACAGCTGGGCCGAGGTTCTTTCGGCTGATGCCTTCAGCCTGTTTGAAGAGAAAGGAATCTTTGATCCGGATACCGGTCGATCCTTTCTTGAAAATATCCTGGAAAAAGGCGGTAGCGAGGATCCACAGGTACTGTTCACAGCTTTCCGTGGTCGCAAACCTGAAATTGAGGCGCTGTTGAGGCATCGCGGTCTGGCGGCTTGACTCGAGCCTTATATGATACACTTCGGCCCATCCTGCTCAATTCAACGGCATCGGCAATATGTAAAACTCACTACTGCCTGGGATTGAAGTGACGACTTAATTATTTATCGCATACTCATGAGAAAATTTTTATTCCTGCTTATTACCTTCTTTTCTGTCACTGCCGTCGCTAATGATGCAGTTTGGGTGCACAAAGTAGAGCGGCCGCTAGAGAGCGTCTACAAAACTATCTATGATGCGCTTGAGAGTGCCCGGTTTTATGTCGTTTTCGAACCCAATATAGGCAAAAGCACCTCGCAATTTCGCGAGCGCTGGGGAGATGACTATAATCGCAATGGCCTATCAGAGATTCGCAGCATGGTATTTTGCAATGGCTGGTATGCCAACCAGGTTGGCAATGCGGACCCCGATATGCTGGCCCTTTGTCCATTGCACATTACACTGACCGAAAAAGACGGGCAGTCTGCAATTTTGTTTGTACGCCCGTCCTTTGTCGCGAAAGGGACCAGCGCCGAAACGATTGCTGCTGAAATAGAGAATAAAGTAATAAAGGCCATACAAACAGCGACAGCAAGCACGAAAAATTCAGGCGCTGCTGCGACCAACATGACTGATAAATAAAAAGGCCTGACCGGTCTGGTCTGTCCATTGCTGGAGATTGTTACATGCAAACCTGCAAAATCGCACTGCTTCAATTATTAACTGGAATAGCTGTCGTACTTATTCTGGTATTCCTGAATTATGACTTCCTGCATGAATTTTATATTGAAAATCAGGAAACCCTCGCCGGCCCTATTATCAATGGTTTCATACTATTACTGTTTTTTACCGGCTTAATTCGCATAATTCAGGGTTACGGGTTTTATTCTCGCGAGGAAGCAGCTTTAAAAAATTTTCGTAAGAACCTGACCCGTGGTATTGATGAACCGGATGAAGGCATCCCTGGCAACACTCTCATTGCAGAAAGGTACCAGCGCGTACTTGAACTCAATAGAGCACACACAACAGTTGACCAGAATGCACTTGCAGCAACCGTGGTCGCCCAGCAAAGCCTGAAAACCAGTTACCCGCATTTTATTAATAATGTTCTTATTCTCGCCGGTGTCTTCGGAACCATCATTTCACTGTCAATTTCACTTGTTGGTGCCAATGAAATGATATCCAATGGCGGAAGCATCACCGGAATGACGACGGTTATTCATGGTATGTCTACTGCACTGTCGACAACCATGACTGCCATTTTCTGTTATATATTTTTCCATTTTTTCTATAGCAAGCTAACCGACATACAGACAAATTTACTGAGCCAGATTGAAGAGATCACGATTAGCCTGCTGGATACACAGAGCAATGTAACTGAAGCAGACGTACTTAGGAACACTGATCGTATTCTGCAGCAGCTGCAGTCCCTGATTCGTGAGATGAAAACAACGCAGGAAGAAAACACTGAATCTGCCAGGCAACTGGCGAATATCATCAAATTAAGCCAGCAGAGCAATGGCAGTATTAATCATCATATGGACAGGCTTGAGATCATCCTGCGTGATGGTTTCCGCCTGCCGAAAATCAAATGAGCGGATTCGTTGACCTCAGGCTAAATCGCCGTCGCAGTATAGACGAGGGTTTCTGGCCAAGCTTTACCGATATTATGACTGTGGTTGTGATGGTCTTCCTGATGGGTATGGTTGTCGTGCTGCTGCAAAACATGGAAGTCACCAATAACATGAAATCGGCCCTGCTGGAAAAGCAGAAGGCGACTGAACTGGCAAAATCTACGTTTGAGGAAAAGAGTAAAGTCAGCCATCAGCTTTCCGATGCTGAAGAAGAACTGGCGCGGCTGCGCATGATGATCATCCTCGCCAATGACCAACGCAAAACTATGCAGCAGCAGCTTTCTTCAGTGAGGCAGGAGATGCAATCACTCACTGGCATGTATGCAACCCTGGAAGAAACAAATAAGAATGTGCTGCAGGAAAAAGAGGCGGCCTTAAAAGATACGGAAACCGCCTTAAAGGAAAAACAAAAGGCTGACATAGCACTTGCAGAGAAGTCACAAGCCCTGGCACGTATTGAATCACAGTTAAATACCCTGGTTGAACAACAAACAATATTAACTTCAGAACTTGCCAGCAGCCGGCAAGCGCAGGAATTGTCTGAGCAAAAACTTGAGGCCGTGACATTACAGGCCAGCAGCGCCGACCAGGAACTTGCCAGCATTCGCGGTGAATACAGTGACCTGCAGGTTAAGTACAACAAGCTGATAAAACCGGCAAGAACGTCTAAAGGCAAATACGTTGTGGAAGTTTTCTATTCCAAAGACGGTAACAAAGATGTCTACAAGGTTCGTGATAGTGGACAGAGTTCTTCAACAGTTGTAAGTCAGAAAGAGCTGCACCAGCGGCTGGCTAAACTGAAACAGCAACATGAAAAGAATCTTTATATTCGCCTGATTTTTCCAGAAGACAGCAAGCTTTCGTATAACGATGCATGGACATTCTCCAAAGAGATTCTCGGAAAATACGACTACTATCATACAGATTAGCAATTCCTTCAGCTAAACCCCACTTGACTTAAATCAATGTGAAATCTGTTCAATTTATCTAGTCTGTATGACTCGATAGCCCGAATTGAACAGATGAACACTGCCACAGACCAAATCTCGCCTTCGCGAAGAAATTTCTTACGCGGGAATATCAGTAACCGGGCACGACAGATTCGTCCACCCTGGTCGGTCAATGATGTTCTGTTCCGTGATAAATGCGACCGTTGTGATGACTGCCTTGATGCCTGTCCAGAATCAATAATTTATCGGGATGACGACGGCTACCCGAGCATAAATTTTTCCAACGCTGGCTGTACTTATTGCGCAGAATGCCTTGAAAGCTGTAAATCCGGGGCACTTCATGGCCTGCGTAGCGACATAGATCAGGCCTGGAACCACAGCATGCGCATCTCAGAAAACTGCCTGTCAGTTACCGGCGTCGTTTGCCGAGCCTGCGGTGATCACTGTGAAACCCGGGCAATTCGCTTTACTTTGCTAACACAGGGACGCTCCCTGCCAGAAATTAATTCCAGGTCATGCAACGGCTGCGGCCAATGTATTGCCATTTGTCCAACCAATGCAATATCCATTCATGAAACCAAAGAGAGGTCACTCTGATGACAGGGTTTAATATTTGCGGAATGGTCGTGCGATCAACAGACAACCGCGCCGATGATGTGCGGGCTTCTCTGTTGGCTATCCCCGGTGTGGAAATCCACTCCGCTGAAACCGGTCGCATGGTGGTTACCGTAGAAGACGAAAGCTACAGCAAGGTAGCTGACAATATAAATAGTATTCAATACATCGATGGCGTCGTTTCGGCGTCTCTCGTTTACCAGTACTCAGACCAACAAGATACCCAACAGGAGTCAGAACAATGAAACTGACACGGCGCAATTTCATAAAAACTAATGCTATAGCATCCACAGCCGCAGTTGCCGGCGTTACCATTCCAGGTATTAACGTGGCCCAGGCCAAGACCGATGACGATATTCGCTGGGATAAAGCAGCATGCCGGTATTGTGGTACTGGCTGTTCGGTACTTATCGGCACCAAGAATGGCAGGGTCGTGGCAACCCAGGGTGACCCTGATGCTCCGGTTAATCGTGGCCTTAACTGCATCAAGGGCTATTTTTTGTCCAAGATTCCTTATGGCAAAGACCGATTGACAAAGCCGTTATTGCGTAAGAAAAACGGTGTCTACGATAAACAGGGTGACTTCGAACCGGTTTCCTGGGATGAAGCTTTCACGATCATGGCCGAAAAGTGGAAAGTGGCAATGAAACGCAGCATGGAAGAGAATGCTGGTAAACCCGTAGACAAGATTACATCTCGCGTCGGTATGTTCGGCTCAGGTCAATGGACCGTATGGGAAGGCTATGCTGCCTCCAAGTTATACAAGGCCGGCTTTCGTTCCAACAATATCGACCCCAACGCCCGCCACTGCATGGCATCTGCTGTCGGTGCATTTATCCGAGCCTTTGGTTCTGACGAGCCGATGGGCTGCTATGATGACCTCGAACATGCCGATGCCTTCGTCCTCTGGGGTTCTAACATGGCGGAAATGCACCCCGTCCTGTGGTCACGGCTGGCTGACACAAGGCTGACAAAACCTGGCTGTGAAGTTCATGTATTGTCTACTTTCGAGCATCGCAGTTTTGAACTGGCCGATAATGGCATGATTTTCTCACCGCAGAGTGACCTGGCGATACTGAACTATATTGCGAATTACATAGTTGAAAACAAGGCTTACAACCAGGAATTCCTCGATAAGCACGTCAATTTTACCAAGACGCCAACAGATATTGGTTACGGACTGAGACCTGACCACCCACTGGAAAAAGCGGCGAAGAATCCTGGCAAAGGAAAATTAAGCAAAATCACCTGGGAAGAATATGTTGAGTCCCTGAAACCCTATACCCTGGAAAAGGCCGTCGAGCTATCCGGTGTCCCAGCCGAACAGCTGGAACGCCTGGCGAAGCTGTATGCCGATCCGAAAATTAAGGTGACATCATACTGGACCATGGGCTTTAACCAGCATACACGCGGCGTATGGGTAAATGGTCTTATGTACAATGTCCACCTGCTGACGGGCAAGATCTCCGAACCCGGTAATGGTCCATTCTCACTAACAGGGCAGCCTTCTGCCTGTGGTACTGCACGTGAAGTCGGCACCTTTTCCCACCGCCTGCCAGCAGATTACGTGGTGGCAAAAAAACCGCATCGCGACCTCGCTGAAAAGATCTGGAAACTGCCGGAAGGAACTATCCCGGGAAAGGTTGGCTACCACGCTGTACTGCAGAGCCGCATGCTGAAAGACGGCAAACTCAACTGCTACTGGGTGACTACCAACAACAATATGCAGGCCGGTCCGAACATCAACGACGAGATGTACCCCGGCTGGCGCAACCCGGCCAACTTCATCGTCGTGTCCGACCCGTACCCGACCGTCTCGGCCACCGCCGCCGACCTGATCCTGCCGACCGCGATGTGGGCGGAGAAGGAGGGCGCCTATGGCAATGCCGAGCGTCGCACCCAGTTCTGGCGCCAGCAGACCAAGGCACCGGGAGAATCGCGCTCCGATCTGTGGCAGTTCGTCGAGTTCTCCAAACGCTTCAAGACCGAGGAGGTCTGGCCGGAAGAGGTGCTGGCGAAGAAACCGGCACTGCGCGGCAAGACGCTGTTCGATGTGCTGTACGCCAACGGCGTGGTCAACAAGTACCCGAAGCAACAGGTGACCGACGATCGTGGCAACAGCTATGCGAACGACGAAATGGAGGACTTTGGTTTTTATCTGCAGAAGGGCCTGTACGAGGAATACCGGATATTCGGTACCACTGGGCCGAAGAAGGGCCACGATCTGGCGGAGTTCGATGCCTATCACAAGTCCCGTGGTCTGCGCTGGCCGGTTGTCGACGGCAAAGAGACCCTGTGGCGCTATCGTGAGGGTTATGACCCGTTCGTCGCCAAGGGTGCAGGCATGCAGTTCTACGGCAGGCCAGACGGTAAGGCGAATATCATCTCCGCGCCCTACGAGCCGCCGGCGGAGGCTCCGGACGCAGAATACGATATGTGGATGTGTAATGGACGCATCCTGGAACATTGGCACTCGGGCTCGATGACCCGTCGTGTACCGGAACTCTATCGCGCGGCGCCCGATGCCGTGGTCTTCATGAACCCGGACGATGCAAAGCAGCGCGGTCTCAAGCGTGGCGACGCGGCCAAGATCATCAGCCGGCGCGGCGAGATCATCTGCCGGGTCGAGACCAAGGGCCGCAACAAAATGCCGGCCGGCATGGTGTTCGTGCCGTTCTTCGACGCCAGCCGCCTGGTCAACAAGCTGGTGCTGGAT
>JARFQI010000173.1 GCA_029287855.1 Arenicellales bacterium
GCGAAAAACAAAGTTGAATTCAATAAAAAAGTAGAAAAATAACCCTGCCCGGGAAGGGTGAGGCGATCAACCGTGCGCCAGCACAAAAACAAAAAAGGGCGCCTTTGGCGCCCTTCCACAGAAAAATAAAGCCGACCTTACTTTTTACCGCGACTGTATTTATCTTTGAATTTGCTTACACGGCCAGCAGTATCTAGCATTTTCTGCTTGCCTGTATAGAATGGGTGGCACTGTGAACATACTTCGACGTTGAGATCATGACCCAGGGTCGAACGAGTTTCAAAAGTATTGCCACAGGTGCAGGTTACCTGCATGGTGTTGTAAGCTGGATGTGTGTTTTCCTTCATTGTCTTGTCACTCCACCGTTTCGGTGTTTTTTGCCTGGTTGCTGGAAAAGGGCGCGAATAATAGCAAATTCTGTAAAAAACTCAAGCCTGTAAATCGTTTGCACTGTTTATTAACAGGATCTAGCCCTTCATAGAGTTGAAGAACTCGGCATTATTTTTAGTGGCCTTCATTTTATCTATCATAAAAATCACGGCCTCAACATCTTCCATAGGATGGAGCAGGTTCCGTAGCAGCCAGATTTTCTGCAGTTCATCAGGATCGGTTAACAATTCTTCACGGCGAGTGCCAGACTTGTTGATAATGATGGTGGGATATATGCGTCGCTCAGCTATACGGCGGTCGAGATGGATTTCCATATTGCCGGTACCCTTGAATTCTTCATAGATGACATCATCCATTTTAGAGCCGGTTTCGATCAGCGCCGTGGCGAGTATTGTCAGGCTGCCGCCTTCTTCAATGTTGCGTGCAGCACCGAAGAAGCGTTTTGGTCGCTGCAGCGCATTTGCATCTACACCACCGGTCAATACCTTGCCAGATGACGGCGCAACAGTATTATAGGCACGTGCGAGTCGCGTAATCGAATCAAGCAGAATGACTACATCACGTTTATGTTCAACCAGGCGTTTGGCTTTTTCGATGACCATTTCAGCTACCTGAACATGGCGTGAGGCAGGTTCATCGAAGGTTGATGCGATCACTTCACCACGAATGGTGCGCTGCATCTCGGTCACTTCTTCTGGTCGTTCATCAATCAGTAGAACGATAATTTCTACATCAGGGTTGTTACTGGAAATCGCATGAGCGATTTGCTGCAGCATAACAGTTTTTCCGCTCTTCGGCGATGAAACAATCAGCCCGCGCTGACCTTTTCCAATAGGTGCAATGAGGTCAATAATGCGCGAGGTGATATCTTCAGCGGAGCCATTTTCGCGCTCTAAAGGGAGTCTCTGATTAGGATGCAGAGGGGTGAGATTTTCAAAAAGTATTTTGTTTTTGGCCTCATCAGGATGCTGGCCATTAATGGTTTCTACCTTAAGTAAAGCAAAATAACGCTCAGAATCCTTCGGAGGCCTTATTTGCCCGGTAATCGTATCACCGGTTCGCAGACTAAATCTTCGTATCTGACTCGGTGACACATAAATGTCATCCGGGCCAGCCAGGTAGGAACTGTCCGCTGACCGCAGAAAGCCGAAGCCATCCTGTAATATTTCAACAACACCTTCTCCCGCTATCTTGGTGCCGCGCTTTGATTCTGCTTTAAGGATCGCGAATATTTGATCCTGTTTGCGCATACGGGAGATGTTGTTCAGTTTAAGTTCAGATGCGTGTTCCACCAGGTCAGTGGGACTCATGCGCTTAATTTCAGTAAGGTGTATTGATAGAGGTTGGTTCATAGCTGAGTGTGTATGACGGACGTATGTCGCGGGATTGATTTATTGAAAACCCGAGTGTTTTCGGCGGAATAGTTTTTGTTTTTTGGTACTTTTACTGCTATTGAGGGTGCCCGAAATGGGCGAGTATTACTTAACTTAAGGGTTATCCCTAATTTTCATGCAAGGTTAGCACTCTGATGCAAATAGGTAAAGCACTTAATGTTTTAAAGTGCCGTATTCCCTCGAAAAACGCATTATGTTGAACCGCAAAGACGCTATATGTCCTTGCGGTTCAATAGATTATTAGCTATTTGCATCAATGAAGGCGGTTAACTGCGACTTTGACATGGCACCAACTTTTGTTGCTTCGACATTGCCATCCTTGAATAGCATCAATGTCGGAATCCCGCGAATTCCATATTTTGGCGGTGTCGCAGGATTATCATCGATATTCAGTTTGGTAACCTTAATTTTGTCACCATATTCGGCGACAATTTCTTCCAGTAATGGGGTGATGACCTTGCACGGGCCACACCATTCTGCCCAGTAATCAACCAGTACCGGTTCAGATGAACGTAAAACTACTTCTTCGAAATCGTCATCAGTTACCTGAATAATGGAATTGCTCATTGCTTTCCTCGTAGAGTTATTTGATATGTAAGGGCGCCTTTATTAATCCTGAGTAATCAGTTTGAAGTTTAACCTTGCTGTGGTTAAGGGCGAAATCGCAAGCAATCACTGGCTCTGCGTTGACTTACAAACCCAGGATGACAGCACTGAAGGCTCAAACTGTTAATCAATAAATTAATAGAGGCGTCCTCAGGAATTACTGATTTCTATTTCAGCCCAAACATCGTGCCATTGCAAGTCCACCTTTCACCTATTTCCTGATAACATAGTAATAATATGACTACTACACATCTTACAGATAAAAAATTTAGCGATTTCTCCCTCAATGAGTCCCTGTTAAAGGGGTTGAATGAGGCTGGTTTCGAATTCTGCACACCGATACAGGCTGAAACCTTGCCACATGCCCTCGCAGGAAAGGATGTCGCCGGACAGGCGCAGACTGGCACTGGGAAAACAATGGCTTTTCTACTTGCTGCCTACCAGCGCTTATTAAACCAGCAACCTGATCCTGAGCGGAAAAAGAACCAGCCCAGGGTGTTGATACTCGCACCGACACGGGAACTGGCGATTCAGATTGAAAAAGATGCCAGCATTATTGGCGGGCATACTGGCCTTAAACTTGGGCTGGTCTATGGCGGCACAGGATATGACAGCCAGCGTAAGTTGCTGGAAAGTGGTGTAGATATACTGGTTGGAACCCCCGGTCGCCTGATAGATTACTTCAAACAGGGCCTGTATAAGCTTGATAAGCTTGATGTGCTGATTATGGATGAAGCTGACCGAATGTTCGACATGGGCTTCATCAAGGATATTCGTTACTTGCTGCATCGCATGACTGCACCGGCTGATCGCCTCAGCCTGCTTTTCTCGGCAACCCTGAGCCATCGCGTTGAAGAGCTGGCTTATGAGCACATGAATGAGCCGATAGAAGTAACCATCGAAAGTGAAACAGTAACCGCCGATAAAATAACCCAGATCGTCTACCACCCCGGTAATGAGGAAAAATTGCCCTTGCTGGTAGGCCTGTTGAAGAAGCATGAGCCAACGCGCACGCTGATTTTTGTCAATATGAAATGGGTCGCTGAGAAAATCTATAACAGCCTGCGGGCGAATGGATTTAAAGCAGGAATTATCTCTGGTGATGTTCCCCAGCTAAAGCGTGAACGACTATTGCAGGACTTCAAGGATGACAAAATTGGCATATTGGTGGCCACCGATGTAGCCGCCCGAGGCCTCCATATACCGGCGGTTTCTCATGTCTTTAATTATGATTTACCGCAGGATGCTGAAGATTATGTCCACCGCATCGGCCGCACGGCGCGTGCAGGGGAATCTGGCGATGCTATTTCCTTTGCATGCGAAGATACGGCCTATTATTTGATGGATATCGAAGAATACATAGGTAAACCGATTCCAGCCGGCAAGATAGAACCAGAGATGCTGGCGACGTTGAAAGCTTCAGCTGCTCAAGCATCAGGAAGATCAACCGGCAAAGACAGAAATGGTAAAAAACGTGATGCACGCCCGGAAAAGAGAAAGGCAGATCGTAATCAACGTCGCGCTGATGCAGTAAAACCAGGCGAACGCAGCAGGGCACCTTCAGGGCCCCGAAAAGAGCAGAATGGCAATGATAGTAGTAAGCAGGTGCGGCCAACAGAAGTAGTCCAGGTAGAAACACCTCTGTCACCGTCTGCAAAGGATGTTCCCACAGTTAGACGTGGGCGCGACGGTCCCCCTGCTATTGGCTAAGTGGGGTCATAAATGGGCAGTTTTCAGAAAAGGTAGGCGGATACGGTATGGATAAACTGGTTGTTGGCTTAGACGAAGTCGGTAATGGGGATGTCGCAGTAGTTGGAGGCAAAAACGCCTCGCTCGGTGAAATGATCAATGGTCTGTCTGCTGCTGGAGTAAAAGTGCCCGGCGGTTTTGCCACAACCGCAGAAGCTTTCAGGGAATTTCTTTCTGAAAACGAACTTGATAAAAAGATTAGCGACCGCCTGCAGGGCCTTGATGTTGATGATGTCAATGCGCTGGCCGAGACAGGCAATGAAATCCGTCGATGGCTAATTGACGCACCATTTGGCCAGCGACTGCGGCAAGAAATCAGTGTCGCATACGGCAAGATGGAAGAGCAGTATGGTGAAAATGTCGCTGTTGCTGTGCGCTCTTCAGCGACGGCAGAAGACCTTCCAGAGGCATCATTCGCCGGCCAACAGGAAACTTACCTGAGCATTCGCGGAATTGGTAATGTGCTGAATGCCATGCGCCATGTCTTCGCATCTTTATACAACAACCGCGCTATCGCCTATCGTGTTCACCAGGGTTTTGAGCATGATGTGGTCGCGTTATCTGCCGGTGTTCAGCGGATGATACGCAGTGATATCGGCAGCGCCGGCGTACTTTTTACCCTCGACACAGAAAGTGGGTTTCGTGATGCTGTATTCATAACCGGGGCATGGGGCCTCGGTGAAACAGTAGTACAGGGCGCGGTTAATCCTGACGAATTTTTTGTTTATAAGCCCTCTCTCGCATCGGGACACCAGGCAATCATTAGCCGTACGCTTGGCGGCAAGGCTATCAAGATGATTTTTACCGGTGCCTCAGAACACGGAAAATCAGTACGTACAGTCGAAACAGAGCCTGCTGATCGCCAGCGTTTCTGCATCAGTGATGAGCAGGTGGAGATGCTGGCGAGGCATGCCGTGGACATCGAGAAACACTACGGTAGACCTATGGATATCGAATGGGCACTTGATGGGGAAGACGGTGAGCTATATATCGTACAGGCCAGGCCAGAGACTGTTCGCAGCAGGGAATCCAGCGAAGCAGTTATAGAGCGATATAATTTGCAGCAAAAGAGCGGGGTAATTACTACAGGCAGGGCGATCGGCAGGCGCATCGGTAGTGGTGAAGCCAAGGTTATCCGTGATCCGTCGAAAATGGAAGATGTACAACCGGGCGATGTCCTGGTCACAGATATGACCGACCCGGACTGGGAACCGATAATGAAGAGGGCCTCGGCGATAGTGACGAACCGGGGTGGACGCACATGCCATGCGGCAATTATTGCACGCGAGCTGGATATCCCTGCGATCGTTGGCTGCGGTGATGCAACTGACAAAATTGAAACTGGGCAGGGCACCACGGTGTCGTGCGCAGAAGGTGATACCGGTAGTGTTTATGACAGTATCCTGCCGTTTGAAGTAGAACGGCATGCAGTTGATAATCTACCTGATATCCCGGTTAAACTGATGATGAATGTTGGTAACCCGACACGGGCATTTGATTTTGCCAATATTCCGAACCAGGGTGTAGGTCTTGCCAGGCTGGAATTCATCATCAACGTTATGATCGGCGTACACCCGCAGGCACTAATTGACTACAGCAGCCTGGATCAGTCTCTGCAGCAGCAGATTGCAGAACGCATGGCGGGATATGATGGCCCAATTGATTTTTATATAAATAAAATTAAAGAAGGCGTATCAACAATCGCTGCAGCATTTGCGCCAGAACCCGTCATCGTGCGTATGTCGGATTTCAAGAGTAATGAATATATTAATCTGCTTGGCGGTGACCTTTACGAGCCGGATGAGGAAAACCCGATGATCGGTTTTCGCGGTACCTCACGCTACCTGTCTGATCAATTCAGAGAAAGTTTCGCGATGGAATGCCAGGCAGTAAAATCTGTTCGTGATGATATGGGCCTCGTCAATGTTCAGGTGATGGTGCCTTTTGTTCGCACACTGGGCGAAGCCAGCGCCATAATCGATCTGCTGGCTGAAAATGGTCTGAAACGTGGAGAAAATGGACTCAAAATTTTGATGATGTGTGAACTGCCATCAAATGCCATTCTGGCAGATGAGTTTTTAGAGTACTTCGACGGCTTTTCAATTGGCTCAAATGACCTCACTCAGCTGACTCTTGGTCTTGATCGTGATTCGGCGCTGGTTGCACATCTGTTTGATGAACGTAATCCGGCGATTCTGAAAATGCTGTCGCTGGCGATCCAGGCATGCAAGAAGCAAAATAAATACGTTGGTATTTGCGGACAGGGGCCATCAGACTACCCAGACCTGGCAGCATGGTTGCTGGAACAGGGAATTAGCAGCCTGTCATTGAATCCTGATACCGTCATAGAAAGCTGGCTCGACCTGGCACAGCGACAGCGGAGTTAATCTGGCCGAGGCAGGTAAATCAACAATAGCCCGGTACAGCATATTTTCTGCACCGGGACAGGCTAGGCTATCTAGAGGATGCAGGACAATGATGCTTGCATGGCCATAACCCCTTAAAATCTTTAATCCTGAAATATATCTTTCATCTAAAAACATATTTAAGTGAGTAAAAAATGAAAAGGTTAGTACTTGTCCGTCATGGACAGAGCATGTGGAATCTTGAAAATCGCTTCACCGGCTGGACAGATGTAGATCTGACTGACCGTGGTGTAGAGGAGGCAACTGAGGCTGCCAAACTGCTAAAAGATGCCGGTTTTGTTTTCGATCAGGTATACACATCACTGCTGACACGTTCGATTCGTACAACCTGGATCATCCTCGACAACATGGATCTTATGTGGGTGCCGCTGGAAAAAACATGGGTACTGAATGAGAGGCATTATGGTGCCCTGCAGGGGATGGATAAAAAAGAAGTGATGCAAAACTATGGAGAGGAACAGGTTCAGCAATGGCGCCGTGGTTTTGAAGTCCGTCCACCCGAGCTGAGCAAAGCAGACCCTCGTCATCCAATGTATGATGTGCGCTACAGTGGACTCGGCGACAGATTGCCCAATACAGAGTCTTTGCATGATACTCTGGATCGCGTACTGGAATACTGGGAAAGTACAATTCGCCCAAAGATTGAAGCCGGCAAACAGGTAATGATCTGTGCCCACGGCAACAGCCTGCGTGCCCTGATGAAATACATAGAAAATATTTCGGATGAGGATATTGCGAAAGTAAACATGCCTACCGGTATTCCCCTGGTATATGAACTTGATGAAACCATGCATGCGCAAAAACGCTACTACCTGGGTGATAAACGAAAAGTTGAGGCCGGCATAAATGAGGTTGAATCACAGACCAAACAAAAAGTGGCTAAAGAGAAAGAAAAACAGCCTGAAGTGAAATAGTGTCAGTCATCATGAAGTGACAGAGAAGCTTAATTAGATATACCAGAATCCCGGGGTTAGTATGGAACACAATATAGATGTAGTTATTATCGGAGCGGGGACGGCAGGCCTGTATGCGCTGTCCCAGGTAATCCAGAATCGTAAAAGTTACCTCATTGTGCAGAACGGTGAACTTGGCACGACCTGTGCGCGAGTTGGTTGCATGCCTTCGAAAGTGCTGATACAGGCAGCCGAGGACTACCATCGCCGCAAATCATTTGAACGTGAAGGTATAGAAGGCAGCGAAGGCCTGTCGGTCGATAAAGAAGAAATAATGGAATTTGTCCGTGAACTGCGGGATTCCTTTGTAGAACGTGTTCACGGCAATAATGCCAAACGTCTTAAAGATCACATGATTCATGGCCAGGCCGAATTCATCAAGCCCGGACAATTGCGTGTCGGAGATGATACTGTTAATTACAGCAGCGTTGTCATCTCCAGTGGATCTACTCCTGTAATACCTGCCGCATGGCAGTCTTTTTCTGATCGTATCATCACCACCGACAGCCTTTTTGAAATGGAAGAATTACCCGAATCAATGGCTGTGATCGGGCTGGGCGTTATTGGCCTTGAGATTGGCCAGGCGCTTGCACGGCTGGATGTTGCCGTAACCGGTGTCGATATGGCTGAGAAGATTGGTGGTATCGAGGACCCTGAAATACACCAGTCGGTTGTTGATACGTTGTCGCGAGAATTTCCTCTGTGGCTTGGACAGGCTGCAGAGGTGACTGAAGAGGGAGATATGCTGCGGGTCACTGCCGGTGAGAACACAGTACTGGTCGACAAGTTGCTGCTGAGCATGGGGCGTAAGCCCAACCTGGCAGGAATGAAACTCGAAAACCTGGGAATTGAACTGGACCAGCAGGGTGTGCCGATACATAACCCTAATACCATGCAGTGTGGGAAGCAGCCGGTTTTTCTTGCCGGAGATGTCTCAGGTGAGCGCCCGATAATGCACGAAGCAGGTGACGAAGGACGCATAGCCGGCACCAATGCAGCCAGAGACAGTATCCAGGCTTTTCGTCGTAAAACACCGTTGGCCATCACTTTTTGCGATCCGAATATTTGTACTGCCGGGGCAACACTGTCTGCACTTGACCCGGATAAGATTGCGATTGGACAAGTTAATATGGCACCAGTAGGGCGCGCCCTGATTATGACCAAGAACCGGGGCCTGATCCGGGTCTATGGTGATAAAAAGACCGGTAAGCTTTTAGGCGCCAGCCTGTTCTGTATCAAAGGCGAAAATCTTGCCCACCTCATGGCATGGTGTATTCAGCAGGATTTGACAGTATTTGATTTGTTGAAGATGCCGTTCTATCACCCTGTAATTGAAGAAGCACTGCAGGCAGCTTTGCGTGATCTCGCTGGTAAAGTAGAAGACAAACCTGGCGGAATGCTGGATATAGAGAAACTCTGAGTTGCAATTTTCAAGTTTCAATTTTTTAAATCTTAAAGATTAATGATTTAGGTTTGCAGCTTTACCTGGAACATATCTTTTTAATTCTGGTCAGGCCCGCAGTCTTTTACCGCTGACCCCATCATAGATTGGGGTTGGCCTTTCCAGCCCTCCCAGTGGCCCTTCAATGACCAGGTCGACTTTATCGTCGAAATAACGCCTTACTCCTTTTGCGGACAATGCAGGCGGTTTGCCCTCAGGATTGGCGCTGGTCGATACAATCGGGCTGCGATAAGTTCGGCACAGCAAGCTGGCCAGGGGGTGATCCGTCACCCGAACGGCAATGCCATCATGAACACCGCGCAAATAATGACTGACACCTTCCGATGCAGGCAGGATCCAGGTTGTCGGCCCGGGCCAGCTCTGTAAAACTTTTTCCATATTGAATTGTATCGGTTTGATATAATTCTCGAGCTGATCGACTGATGCTGCAACAATGATCAGACCCTTGTTCCAGTGGCGATGTTTTATATCAAGCAGGGTCCTTATTGCACGGTTATTGCGTGGATCGCAGCCTAACCCATAGCAGGACTCTGTGGGGTAGGCGATGATCCCGCCCGCACGCAGGACGGAGTCAGCTTGCTTTATGCGTTCGCGGTTCAGGGTTGAGACTCGCGGCTGACGGCGCGATGGCCGATATCGGTGCGGTAGTACATGTTTTTCCAATGGACATGCTTAACCGCTTCATAGGCACGCTTTTGTGCTGCGGTAACACTGTCACCGAGTGCCGTCACACATAGCACGCGCCCGCCACTAGTTACCTGTTGCCCGTTTTTAATTGCCGTGCCGGCATGAAAAATATGCATGTCTGGCGTATTTTCAGGCAGCGATTCAATAACATCACCGCTAGCATAGCTATCGGGATAGCCACCTGCGGCGATAACAACGCCCAGTGATTTTCTTTCATCCCATTCCGCAGCGACTTCATCAAGCTTGCCATCCAGTGCCATGTCGCACATCCATGCAAGATCAGATTTAAGACGCATCATAATAGGCTGGGTTTCAGGGTCGCCAAACCGGCAATTGTACTCAAGTACATTCGGAGTACCGTCGTCGTCAATCATGACGCCGGCATAGAGGAAACCGGTATAGGGTCTGCCAAGCTGTTTCATGCCCTCAACGGTTGGCATGATGACTTCGTCCATAATCCGCTGATGCATCTCATCAGTAACTACGGGGGCTGGTGAATAGGCGCCCATCCCGCCGGTATTAGGGCCTGTATCGCCATTATCGCGCGCTTTATGGTCTTGCGAGGTGGCAAGAGGTAGTACATTGTTGCCATCAACCATGCAGATGAAGCTTGCTTCTTCACCACGCAGCAACTCTTCGATAACGACACGGTGTCCGGCATCGCCAAAGGCATTCCCTGCCAGCATGTCATTAACGGCCTCGATAGCCTCGGCTTCAGTATCAGCGAGGATGACTCCTTTGCCTGCAGCCAGGCCGTCTGCCTTGACCACAATCGGGGCCCCCTGCTGGCGGATATATGCAATAGCCGGCTCAACTTCAGTAAATGATTCATAGGCGGCGGTCGGTATGTTGAAGCGGGCAAGAAAATCTTTGGTGAACCGTTTTGATCCTTCTAGCTCAGCTGCATCAGCGCCGGGACCGAAACAACGCAGGCCG
Source organism: Arenicellales bacterium (assembly GCA_029287855.1). Taxonomy (GTDB): domain Bacteria; phylum Pseudomonadota; class Gammaproteobacteria; order BMS3Bbin11; family BMS3Bbin11; genus BMS3Bbin11. The sequence goes on from JARFQI010000173.1 coordinate 10,604, forward strand.
GCATCATAAAAGTCATCGACAATCCCGGCTACCAGCGGTTGTTCAGGCCCAATGACGGTGAGGTCGATGGCATTTTCCTGGGCAAATGAAACGAGATTATTTATGTCATCGGCGGCGATCGAAATGTTGACAAGACCGGGTTCAGCCTCAGTGCCTGCATTTCCGGGGGCGACAAAAACCATTTCTGCGACAGGTGATTGAGACAATTTCCAGGCCAGGGCGTGTTCACGGCCGCCACTACCTACTACGAGTATTTTCATTTTGTACCTTTTTATGATCTTTATTTGATATTTACTCATTTTGGCCCAATTGTAGATAGTTGAGCCAATACACAAAGTTATCTGTATTTTACGTGAATAGCAGCCTGCCGACAGATATAATCGACAAAATTATGACAGTAACAATTCCTGGAGCAAGATTAAAATGAAAAAACCGGTAGTGATCATTGGCATAGGTGAAATCGGCGGTGTGTTTGCGCGTGGATTGTTGCGTTCGGGCTATCCCCTGGTACCTGTAAATCGTAGCGACGACATTCAGCAGATCGCTGCTCAATACCCAGATCCCGAGGCAGTTTTGCTGACCGTAGCTGAAACTGATTTATACCAGTCCCTGGTAACACTGCCGAGTCTATGGCGTGACAGGTTATGCATGGTTCAAAATGAGTTACTGCCCAGGGACTGGCAAGAGCATGACATTCAGTCACCGACAGTGATGTCAGTCTGGTTTGAGAAAAAACCGGGAATGGATACAAAGCCGGTTGTTGCATCACCAGTGTTTGGTCCGCACGCAGATCTTTTGTGTGAAGCACTACAGTCACTGGATATCCCGGTTGTAAAACTTGAGTCAGAACAGACCCTGTTATTCGAACTGGTAAGAAAAAACCTTTATATCCTGACGACAAATATTGCCGGTCTGGTCACCGGCGGTAATGTTGCAGAGCTGTGGCAGAACCACAGGACCCTTGCCATCGAAGTGGCAGAAGATGTATTGCAGCTCCAGGCATGGCTGACAGGTGAGAAACTCGATAACAAGGCACTTATCGCCGCAATGCTGCTCGCATTCGAAGGCGATCCAGAACATGGATGCACCGGGCGCTCAGCATCTGCACGTTTGCACAGAGCATTACAGCTGGCCGATGAAGCAAACCTTGAACTGCATACTCTGCGTAGAATACAGGCTGAGCAGTAAGGTTTAGGGTTAGCTTGTGCTGGCACACGGCTGATTGGGTTTCTTTTTATTTATGTGCTAACGCACTGCCTTGTTTTTCGCCCTTTATGGGCGAGTGACTTTTCTTTACTTGTCTAAAGAAAAGTAACCAAAAGAAACGACACCCGAAATGCTCGCCCATATAAAAACCAATATATGTTCCCTGCGATGCTCGAATGTACCGGCGGGATGTGAAACTCGCTACGCTCAGACAGTCACATCACCATATCCCCGGCTCATCCTGTGCTTCTCGGCGGGCCTGAACGTGAAGCTTAAGGTCAAGAGCAAAGACTAAAAACGAAACAATAATCCTTCTTCGTCATTCCGGCATGTCTTTAGCCGGAATCCATTCTTTTAAAGACTCTGGATACCGGCCTACGCCAGTATGACGGTTGTGTGGTCAGGATGGGTGTACTTCTGTATCAGGTACCACCGAACAGATTTTGACTTGTTTTTTGATCTTACCTTCCCTTTTGTGTTGTCGAGCACTGGAAGCTTAGAGCGGAATAGCGCGAGGACTGTCTGAGCGATAGCGAGTTCCGCAGCGCCCGCTGTAAGCTGAAGCGCACAGAGCAGCCGAAGGCCAACACGGCAGGGTGGCCTTTCTTTTGGTACCTTTTCTTTGGCCACGCAAAGAAAAGATACTCGCCCTAGAGGGCGAAAAACTCAGACGTGCGCTAGCATAAAAAATATAAAGAAACTCAGCCGTGCGCCAGCACAAACAAAAACCTAATCTATTGGCGGCGCATAATGCAGACCGCCATCACGCCAGAGCGCATTCAAGCCACGCTTGACCTTGAGGGGCGAAGACTTGCCGACATTCCGATTAAATGACTCAGCATAATTGCCGACCTGTTTGATGATGTTGTAGGCCCAGTCTCTACTGAGACCCAGGCTCTCACCGGTGTTCTTTTCCAGCCCTAGCAGGCGGCGTACGGCAGGATCACGTGAAAGTTGGCGAACTTGATCGACATTTTCTATTGTTATTCCAACTTCCTCAGCATCCAGCATGACGAACAGGCTCCAGCGCACAATCTTTGCCAGGGTGCCATTACCCGAAGCCACAGCAGGCCCCAGGGGTTCTTTTGATATAACCTCTGCAAGCACTTTCCAGTCAGTCGGATTCTTTAACTGTGTGCGAAGAGAATATAAGGTTGACTGGTCAGATGTAATCACCTGGCATTTGCCACCTTCATAGGCACTTAATGCCTCCTGCGCAGAATCAAATTCCTGTAC
>JARFQI010000180.1 GCA_029287855.1 Arenicellales bacterium
ATCCGGCTGCTCTGATCGGCCTGACTTGTCTGTATAAGTCAGCGCACCGCTTGGACAACGTTCACAGACTTCGACCACCTCGTCCGGTGTTGTACTGTCAGGCACACACCATGGCTGACGCCCGGTAACGAACAGATCACCTTCAGCATGCCCGCATTCGGCAATATGGATACACAGTCGGCCGTCCCATTGGACGTCAACCTGCTCACCCGGGTACTCGAATATTTTTTTGTCACTCATCCTATCAATCTCCTCGTTTTTGAAATAATCACTCGCAATAGTGTCGTCAATTAAGTTTATTTATCTCATCCGATGTGACAGCACCAAATTACGTTAACCTAACACACTTGTATTGATAGTAGTGTGATGCAATGACCCTGCTTTCTATATAGAAATGACACTTCTGCTAAGCAATCTGCACTTAGAGAATTTAGAAGCAGTGAATATCCCTCTGTAGGGGTTTCTTTCTGGAATGATGGGTTTTTGAAAAAATTTAGATGCCGGGCATGGGGCTATGTTCAGCTATTAACATGCCCGGCGGTGAGTAGTGATAATCAGAACGTAGATAACTAATTATTGTTGCGTCAGGTTATTTACTGTGCTGCGCGCAGCCATACCAAACATCATCAGGGTAAGACCACCGGTGAACAGCCTGATACCAAGCAGAATGCCGATAGCCCAGGCACCTGATAATGGAAACTGTGACCAGATCATGATGCCCAGCAAGATAGAAAGGAGTCCGCTGAATAAAGCCCAGCCCCATCCTGCTGCCGGTTTTGCCTGAAATGCAACCATAGCTTCAAAGATGCCTGAAACGATCAGATAGGCAGCCAGGAAAATTGTTAGTGTAGCCAGAGCAGCGGCCGGGTTGCTGACCATATAACCGCCTGCAATGACAGTCAGCACGCCGATAATAATGGTAAATAAACCCGTACCTGCCTTGAAGGCAAATATCGTTTGAGCGATACCGCCGATAATGAGAAAGATACCAACGACCATTGCGATTGATACCCCGGCAATAAACGGTGATGCCATTGCAAAGATGCCCATTATCATCACCAGCACGCCCATGGCAATCGTCATGCCGGTGTTCTTTTTTATCTGGTTCATGAATTGTGATTCAAGAGTTTGTATTTCCTGTGACATGTTGTTATCTCCTCTACTTTGGACAATCAGGTTATTTATTCGTCAATTCAAAACCAATAAAATACATACATAACTGTATCCGTATCGGTAATTTCACTTACACGACCAAAGAAAACTGCCTTAACCGTATTGCGTAATTATATGATAATTAAGATGATTAGTCTTTCTATATTGTCCTCTATGATGCATTGCTTAAGAAGGTAAACCGGGTGGAAAGAAAATTGGGTTCGATTATCGCGGCCATTTACGCCATCCTTGCCTTCCCGCCTGCCATAGGTTTGTTCTACACCGAGGATCCAGCTTTTGTTGTTATTCCATAACAGGGTCACGCTGGCGTACTGGGTCTGTTTAAACGCATCACCTGCCTGAGCTTCATTGTTGTCTATTGCCAGTGAGCCATGGGTGAAGGTAGATTGCAGCTGTTATTAACCTGGAGCGGTCCTGGTGTCTTACGACCTTTCCCTGAATATCATGACAAACCTCCAGTTTTGATTACAGTTCCTGGCTAATCGATATTAACCACTGACATTAACGATTCTCAAGCCGATTGTAATCAAGTATACCGAAGCTGACTGGATCCAGTTTGCGGTAGCCTGCGAGAAAATTGTCGCTGTGTGCCCAGAACTTTTTGTTGGTTCGCCGGATGCCGTATTGATCAACCACCGCTGCATAATCGCTTTCAGTTTTGAGATTGCTAAGCCGGTCAACAAAATCCTTATTGTCCTGCTCATCAACAACAAAAAATGCGTTCGGATAGGCACCAATGAATCCCGGCAAAACAGTCATGCTGTCTTCACCGGGCAGACGATTCTTCTTTTCATTAAACAGTGACGTCATGTTAGCGTAGGCGGTATTTCGTATTAGTGTGAAATACTCGCTGCCGTCACGGGTGTTGACCTGCAGCATGGCATTTTCTGGCATTATCGTCGCACGTTTACCCGTTATCTGGTTCAGTCGATCCAGTTGTGTACGTAACTGTGTATTCTTAACAGATGCCATGTCGTGTTTGGTCGGCAGGACTTTTGCCAGGCGTTTCTCCAGCAGCGTGTAAAGCTCGAGTTTCGGGTTGCCGGTTCGATAGTCTATATCCGGTTCCAGGTGGTCCTCGTATGACGGATTAACAAGATAGGCCTTAATTTCTTCTTTTGTATTGCGATACCAGTAATCACGTTCCTTCAGGCGAGCGGCTTCTGGCAGCAGCAGGAGAAAATTCGCTTCCCCTTCCATGCGCAGGAAATCCATATATAGGCGTGTATCCAGTTGATGGCCGACATTGCCGTATACATCATAGCCGGCCACCAGTAAGTAATGGATTCTTTCCAGCAGCGTGTAATCAATCAGCCAGGCCGTCTTCGGTGCCTGTCCCAGCAGCCCCTTCATTACCGTGGCATTGTCGAAATGCCGGTAGACGGTTAAAGCGGCATTTTGATTGACACCGTCGCCATCCCAAATCGTGTCCAGCGTAATTTTATTGTGCTGACCGGCAAGTTCTGCCAGGTACTGCGCCTTCTTGGCCAGGTAATCAGTTTGCTGTTTGGCGTATTCTCGCCACCTGTGGACCGGCCGGTATATATTATCGGTGTTGGCCGGTAACGCCAGTTGGCTGGCATTCTTCGCCAGGAAATCTTCAAGCTGCAGCCCGACATGCAGGTCCGGGTTAACGAAGAATACCCAGAAATTATCATTGATGACATCCAGCGCTATCTCGCCCCGACAAACCGGGCCCTTTATGTAGGCCATGATAGTGAACTGGGCCTCATCCAGCATGAATTTGTAACGGGATGCCACGGGTATATCTGCAAAGGTGATAAAAGGATTTGAGGCTTCACTTTCTTCGTAGGAAGGCAGCCTGGAAACCGTGTAATCCGCATCAATAAACAGGCTCTGCCAGCGCTGCATACGCTTATTATCAAGGGCATAGGGCATATGCGTTTTATCGACAATGCTGCTGACGATTTCCTGCAGACGGTAATAAACAGGGCTGGTGGCCGTTGCATTAAAGGGGCGCCGGGTTGCATTTATTTTAATTGCCTGCCCGGGAGGTGTCGATGAGCGAACCAGTTTAAAAAAGCGCAGCTCCTTTACATCCGGAAAATACAGGTGTGCGTAGGACAGATGTTCAAAGATATAGCGGCTTGATAACCGATGTTTAAGTGAAGTGCCATTAAGAAATTTTTCCCAGCGCGCTATCTGTGCTGAAAATTCAGGCGCTAGCGGTTTTCTTGCAGTATGCACCGCACCTTCCTCGATCCATCGTGTCAGGATCGCCTGTTCCCTGTCATCAAGGCCGGGCAGTGCGTAAGGCATGCCCCATAAAGGATGCTTGCTGGCATAGCCGTCAAACTCTTCTGCATTGGTACAGACCTCTTTACGATCCAGCGATAACGTGAAGCTGGCTGGCAATACGTCCACTGCAGGCAGTGGGTTGTCCTGCTTGAGCTGCAGTATCCTGTACATGACACTGGCCTGCCTGTTCGCTTCAGGTGAAGATAGATATTCATTGAGAACGGGATGGAATCCCTTCTCGCGCCATGCAGCCACCGAATGTGCATCTTCAAACAAGCGCGTCATAGGTGCATTTTTAATTCTGGACGAGTCATATACCTTGTCCCGTGTCGCACCGCGATCAATACCTTCGATAGAGCTCATTTTTAGCTGGCAGGGTGCGTCATAACAACCGTGGCAGACTACACAGCGTTGATCCACAATCGGTTTGACCTGGTTCCAGTAATCGATGCTGCCAGTAGGCACACTCTCGACCAGTCTTTCCTTCGGCTCAGCCTTGCCATATTGTTGTTCGAACTGACTGGTTGCAATGGTTGCACAGCCACTGACGAAAACGATGAGCCATAACCAATGCATGCGACTTAAAAATATTGATTTATTTCTGGGCATTGATATTTCCTGTTTTGCTTTGTAGCTGATACGAAGGTTGGCTGGGAGCTTGCGTAATAATATTCAGACATTGTATTTTTACATGTCTGAGTATACCAGCGCCAGTTTCACCTGTAGTCGCTCCTGTTGCATATAGTATTTACACAAAAAAATGTTTTGATCCATCAGAGTACGGGATAGTTATTCGAATGCTCTGATTATTGTGTTTAGGTTACAATACTGCCTACACATATTCTGAAGATGATGACAGGAGTTCTTCATGGCAGGCACCAGCTTACTAGCCTTACTCGATGACATTGCAACGGTACTTGACGACGTTGCTTTATTGACCAAGGTTGCGGCAAAGAAAACAGCCGGTGTACTGGGCGATGACCTTGCCCTGAATGCAGAACAGGTTTCCGGTGTTCGCGCAGATCGTGAGTTGCCGGTGGTCTGGGCAGTAGCAAAAGGCTCATTCAAAAACAAACTTATACTGGTACCGGCGGCGCTGATTATCAGTGCTTTTGCACCGTGGGCAATTACCCCGCTATTGATGCTTGGCGGTGCCTACCTGTGCTATGAGGGCTTTGAAAAAATAGCGCACAAGCTATTACACAGCAAGCAGGAAGATGAGGCAGAACATGCAGAAATCATCGATGCAATCAGCAACCCTGAAGTCGATATTGTGGCCTTTGAAAAGAAGAAAATTAAAGGTGCTATTCGTACCGATTTTATCCTCTCAGCTGAAATTATCGTTATCGCGTTAGGCACTGTAAAGGGTGTGCCTATGCTCACACAGGTTCTGGTGGTATCCGGCATTGCGCTGGTTATGACCATAGGTGTTTACGGCCTGGTAGCCGGTATCGTCAAGCTCGACGATGCGGGTCTGCACCTTATTCAGGAAAAAGCATCTGGCGCATGGGCTGGATTTAAACGCGCACTGGGACGAGGAATATTGCGTGTAGCCCCCTATTTGATGAAAACATTATCTATAGTCGGGACAGCCGCCATGTTTTTGGTTGGCGGCGGCATCCTGGTGCACGGGACACCCATGGCTTACGATCTGATTCATCATGCAGCTGAAGTCGTAAAATCATTACCAATGGGGGATATCCTGGGCGCTATTACCCCGGTGTTGTTGAACGCTATTGCAGGCATTATCGCCGGTGGTGTTGTTCTGTTGAGCGTGAATCTGCTATCTCCCATGTTCAGGATGTTTAATAAAGAGGCATAATTGAAAGCCCGATTAAGCTTTCTTTGACCTCATTTTCACATGCTTTGCCACAGAATATTCCTTTATTAATGGGTATGAATAGATCATTGGATCATAAACGCGAACGGATATGAAATTCACAATAAACGCTATATCTATGTGGTAGCATATTAACGAACAGATCAATTGGAGGTTCACCGTGAAGTTAATTCTGACTCTAACCCTCTCGTTACTATTATCAGCTTGTGCATCTACACCGTCGGAGTCTGGCGGTCCCGGTCTGTTTCACACTCCAGTCGGAAGCATAGTGAAACTTAATCAGGCTCTGACAATCCCGGCTGGTAAAGTAAGGGCCGGTGTGCAGTTTGGTAATGTTACATACAGCGTCAACCAGTATGAACCGTACTGCGAGTTTCATGTCAATACGATTTTAGAGTCAAATACCACCTTACCTGCTGGCGACTACAGAGTCACAAAAGTACGGCGTTTTGAGTTTCCCATTGCTGGCAGTCAGCGCAACGGCGGGAACATGGTTGCTTCATCCAGTGAAGCGTCTGCATGGGCAGTTGTTTCTGCCATGTCACCGGCCAGGGACTGGCTTTACACAACATCGTTATACCTTGAATCAGAGGCCTATCCTGATATTCGCCTGTTGGAGTGCGGCAATGCATTTCCTGCAGGTTTTATGATGGACCATCACGTCACTTTGAATGAATTTGAGATGACAGTTGGAGATATCATAACGATTCAGGCTGGTGCGAAGTAAATACCGAAACTCCGCACCTAAATTCTCGTCATGATCATATTGCCATTATAGGTGCCGCGACAGGTACCAGCTGGATAGGTAACCGTAAAGCCACCCTCTAAATAATTTGATGAACCAGCCACAGTGAATGTTTCTGTATAGATATCACTAGTCACTGTTCCACTGAATGAATTTCCTGTGACTTCACCACTGTATGAATTAATCCTGCTATCGCATGGTGAATCAGGGCTAGGACCTGGACCAGGGTCGGGTACGATGTCAGTTCCTGTCACCGCATTGTCTGTCTGCACAAGGGTAAGCGTGTATGTTCTGATGAAGTCACCACCTTCGTTAAAATGATGATGTACCCGCCACATGCCATTCAGATTGAGGTCTGCACCCCCACCGCTGCTAGAACTACTACCACTTCCACCACAGGCAACCAGGCTGATTGATGAGCACAGAGTAAAGACGATAAGTAGTATTTTCATCGTATTTATTCCTTAAACAAAAGTTATGAACAAATTCGAATTGATTAATTTTCCATCAAGGGCGAACTCAACATAAACAAATATTGTTTACGTCTATGAAAGCCATATTAAATGATGATTATATGCCTGCAGGTTTTACTGATCTTTGATTCTGGTCAATGTTCGTGAATTATATATTTTGCTTCTTGCAGCAACATGCATTATTCAGACAGCAAATGATGTTGCTAATTAACAATCAATTATGAGCCTGGCAATCTAGGCTGTACCGCTGTCAAGCGTTCGTATTTTTCATTCAGCTTCCTGATCGCTTGCGCTACCCGCTGTTCGTAGTCAGGAGGAAAGTACCAGATACTCCCACCCTTCTCCCCTGTGCGTTCAACGAGTCCACGTTCGGCCGGACCCACGTCGAGGTTTATACCCAACAGGGCATCAGTACTTACCCAGGGACTGTTATACCAGAAATCATGATCGCCTTTGCCGAGACCGGGTATCGCCGATGGGTCGATGTCTATGACATCAAATTTTGAATCTTTTGTCAGGTTGATTAGCCAATCAGCATCTCTACTGCTGATATCGTCGAGGTCCGGGCGTCCCAGTCGTGATTTGGTTGAAGTTTCTTTTTCCCAGCTCTGGGTCGCTCTCGCGCGATGATCTTCCTGCGCTATGTGTAGTACAGCATCATACTGGTTCACAGTTACCGTAACTCTGCCAACCAGGTCCTGGTAACTTTGGAATTGTTTTACCCATTCATCAAAATCCGCATCCGGCGCAGCGAAGTAAACCGAACCAAGGCGCAAACTGTCCTTGTAGGCCTGCCGGTCAGGGTTGCTGGTGTCTCGCCCAAGGACGGCTAACGATTCGGTGGTGAGTGTAGAGCCTGCGCTATAGGCCAGTATATTAATTCTGCGTGCTGTAGTGTGCTTCGCCAGTAGTTTTAGAAAACGTACAAAAGCCGGTACAGACTGCTTGATGTTGCTGATATCAGTCCCGTATCGCACGATACTTTCTGCCGATGGCCAGGAATACAGAATAACAACTGCCTGTCGACCGGTGAAATGGCGGTACTGGGCCGCTTGAGCTGCTGTGCGGGTAAAGTTGTTGTTGGCACCATGCACATAAACCGTTACATCTTTCAGCGGACTTTTTTCGATATACCTGTTGAAATTATCGATAAGTTCCTGCATCTCGGGCTTAAGAGTTTCAAGAGAGTCATTCTCTTCAAACACTCCAACTTCTTCAACATGATCCATGCTCAGGATGACCTGCTCCTTGCGTACACCATCACGAGACATTTCCCGAATTTCGTCCCATGTCTTTTCACCATCGCCGATCCGCACTTCTGCAGTACCTAATCGAATGTCCTGATCAAAGTCACGGGTGTAGAATCTTGCTTTTTTTGCACCTGCAGGTGTGCGGTTGGTTGCATAACCAACTATGATGTTACTGCCCTGTTCCTCTTCCGGTGTATCAGCAAAAGGGTCGAGGTCACCGCTACTAATCGCTGCCGGTGCAGGCATCATGTAGACCGTCTTTGAGCAGCCCCCCACCATCATGATAGAGACTAGTAACAACAGGTAGATATTAAATTTTGGCGAGG
>JARFQI010000050.1 GCA_029287855.1 Arenicellales bacterium
CACTCGGAGTTTTAATGTCTCTCAACCGCAAACAAACGGCTTATTTACGTGGTCTGGCACATCCGCTAACGGCAATAGTCACTATTGGCGGTTCTGGACTGTCGGATTCAGTGATGGCTGAGCTTGAGTCAACGCTTGAACATCATGAATTGTTGAAAGTCAGGATTTCCAGTGACAACAGGGAGTTACGTAATAAATTCGCGCAGGATATTTGTACAGCTACCGGAGCGGAAGCAGTACAGCAGATTGGCAAGGTGCTGATCATCTATCGACCTGGTAAAAAGCACAAAATCAAACTCCCTTTGTAACAAACTGGCTTAAGACTAAGAGACGTTTTACGGTGCAGTAATTCAGGTAGTCTTCTCTGGCTGGCGAATGACCAGCAATAAGCCAAGTAGACTGACCAACAGATAAAGTCCGCTGGCAATCCCATGTAGAAGTGCAAATTTACGCTGGATGTCTGTGCCTGCCTGTATTGCAGATCCAGAAACCTCTCTGAGGGCAGCAATTTCAGGAGTCAGGTAAAACAGGTTGATAGCAATAAACACTGCAATCGCCAGCAGTACAGCGAAGCGCCATTTTGCCTGGTCAATAAAAAAATAAGTAACAAAAAGTATCAGCGCAGATAACAGACCTGTCCAGCTCAACAGCATGAACAATTTGCCTGCAAGACTACCCGCCATTTGCGGCGTGGGCAGCTGCCGGAACAACACAGGCACCACTAAGTATCCGATAGCCCACATGCCACCAATCCAGAAGGTCAGAACAATACACTGGAGATTGAGCAGCACTATATAGAAAAGTTTACCGTGAGGAAGGGTACTACTCGGATCAGATGTATTTGACACTCAATATCTCGTAGGTTGTCACGCCACCAGGCGTTTGCACATCGACCTCATCCCCCTCTTCCTTGCCGATTAATGCACGGGCAATTGGAGAACTTATAGATATTCTTAGTTTTTCGATATCTGATTCCAGGTTACCGACGATCTGGTAAGTAACCTCGTCTTCAGTGGCGATATTAAACAGCTCTACCGTAGCGCCAAAAACAATGCGCCCACCTGTGTCGAGGGTTGTCGGGTCAATTATCTGTGCCAGGCCGAGAGAACTATCGAGCTCCTTTATACGACCTTCGATAAAACCCTGTTCTTCCCGCGCTGCATGATACTCTGCATTTTCAGATAAATCCCCATGTGCACGTGCTTCAGCGATGGCATCAATTATTCTGGGACGGTCAACAGTCTTCAGTCGCTTCAGCTCTTCACGTAAACGCTCTGCGCCCTGGCTGGTCAATGGCAAACTGTTCATTTCAACTTCATCCTGAATACAATCCTGACTGATTTCATATTTAGTAATTCTAATTTACTGTCTTGTGCAGATCCTGCAATTTATAGATAGTAACTTCTCTGCCTGAACGATGCGCCTCAACAGCTGCTTTAGCAGCTGCCACCGTTGTGAAATTAGTCACTTTGTGGAGTAGAGCCTCCCTGCGTATAGTATACGAGTCTTTCAGGCTCTGCTTACCTTCCGTTGTATTAATGACAATATCAATCTCGTCGTTTTTAATCATGTCAACGATGTGCGGCCTGCCTTCAAGCACCTTATTCACCTGTTGAACTTTAATACCGGCCGCTTCTATTACCTTCGCTGTACCACGGGTCGCCAGTATTTTGAAACCATGCCCAGAGAGGTAACGAGCTACTTCCACAACTCTTGGTTGATCGACGTCACGCACACTTATAAAGGCCTTACCTTTACCAGGCACCTGCGCCCCGGCTGCTTTCTGCGCCTTGTCAAAGGCCTCACCAAATGTTTTGCCTACGCCCATGACTTCACCGGTAGATTTCATCTCCGGGCCCAGTACCGGGTCCACGCCCGGGAACTTGATGAACGGGAACACGGCCTCTTTCACTGAAAAATATTCCGGGATGATCTCGCCGGTAATCCCCTGCTCTGCCAAACTGATGCCTGTCATGCAGCGTGCGCCTATTTTTGCCAGTGGCCGCGATGTTGCCTTAGAAACAAAAGGAACGGTTCGTGATGCACGCGGATTGACTTCCAGCAGGTATATATCATCACCTTTGACAGCGAACTGGATATTCATCAGACCGCGTACGCCAATGGCCAGCGCCAGACTGGTCGCCTGTTCGCGCAGTCGCTGGAGAATAGCTTCAGATAAGCTGAACGGAGGCAGTGAACAGGAGGAGTCCCCTGAATGCACCCCTGCTTCTTCAATATGTTCCATGATGCCGCCAATAATCACATCTGTGCCGTCACAGACGGCATCGAGATCAACTTCAATGGCATCGTTAAGAAAGCGATCAAGCAATACAGGGGAATCATTTGAAACCTGAATAGCTACTGTCATATAGTTATCCAGATCCTCGATGTTATGAACAATTTCCATTGCCCTGCCGCCAAGAACATATGATGGCCTGACAACCAGCGGAAAGCCAATTTCACCTGCACCAACCAGGGCTTCTTCACGACTTCGGGCAATGCGATTCGGCGGCTGCAGCAGACCAAGCTCTTCGATCAGCTGCTGAAAACGCTCTCTGTCTTCAGCCAGATCGATAGAATCGGGTGAGGTGCCAATGATTTTAGCGCCTGCGCTTTCCAGGTCTTCTGCAAGTTTAAGCGGTGTCTGGCCGCCATATTGCACAATCACTCCTGCAGGGTTCTCAATATGGATAATTTCCAGCACATCTTCCAGTGTCAGCGGCTCGAAATAGAGGCGATCAGAGGTATCAAAGTCCGTCGATACAGTCTCCGGGTTACAGTTGACCATAATGGTTTGATAACCGTCTTCGCGACAAACCTGCGCTGCATGGACACAGCAGTAGTCGAATTCTATGCCCTGCCCGATACGATTGGGACCGCCACCGAGAACCATGATCTTGTTGCTGCTGTCGGGATTTGACTCACATTCTTCTTCATAAGTTGAATAGAGGTAAGCCGTAGCAGTAGCAAATTCAGCGGCACAGGTATCAACACGTTTATACACAGGGCGGATATTATGTGAATGCCGGATAGTTCGAAATTCATGCTGATCAATTCCCAGCAGTCTTGCCAGGCGTAAGTCTGAAAATCCTTTGCGTTTCCAGGATCGTATCTGATCAGCTGACAGCGCATGGGCATCAAGCCCACGGATACTTTTTTCTGTCAGTATCAATTGCTCGATCTGGTGCAGGAACCACATATCAATGCGGGTAAGATCATGGATTTCGCCTAGCGACATTCCGGTGCGAATTGCTTCTGCCAGGTACCAGATACGATAACAGCCGGGAATACGCAGTTCCCGGTAGAGTGTTGATTTCAGTTCATCAGGTTCGGTTTCGGTACAAATCTCATCGAAACCATCAGTGCCGATTTCGAGACCACGCAGGGCCTTGTGCAAGGACTCCTGGAATGTCCGTCCAATTGCCATCACTTCGCCGACTGATTTCATCTGTGTAGTTAGCACACTGTCCGCTGCAGGAAACTTCTCAAAATCAAAACGCGGGAATTTGGTCACCACGTAGTCAATGCTGGGTTCGAAAGAGGCCGGCATTGCGCCACCGGTAATTTCGTTCTGCAATTCATCGAGGGTGTAGCCGACAGCAAGCTTGGCAGCAACTTTTGCAATCGGGAAGCCAGTAGCCTTTGAGGCCAGTGCTGATGAACGTGATACACGCGGATTCATCTCGATTACTATCATGCGGCCATCTTCAGGGTTGATGGCATACTGAACATTCGAGCCACCGGTATCGACGCCAATTTCGCGCAATACAGCAATGCTCGCATCGCGCATGATCTGGTATTCTTTATCTGTCAGTGTCTGGGCAGGCGCAACGGTAATCGAATCACCTGTATGCACGCCCATTGGGTCAAAATTCTCAATCGAGCAAACAATAATGACATTGTCAGCATGATCTCTAACCACTTCCATCTCGAACTCTTTCCAGCCAAGAATGGATTCCTCAATCAGCAATTCATTGGTTGGCGAGGCATCAAAGCCAAGTTCGCAAAGGTTAAAATATTCTTCGCGGTTGTAAGCGATGCCGCCGCCGGTTCCACCCATGGTGAACGAAGGCCGTATAATGGCGGGAAATCCAACCATCGCCAGAATCTGCTCCGCTTCTTCCATACTATGGACGATAGCTCCACGGGCAGTTTCAAGATTGATCGACTCCATCGCCTGACGAAATAGTTCACGATCCTCGGCTTTGTCGATAGCTTCACGTGATGCGCCGATCATCTCGACGCCATAGCGTTCGAGTACACCCTGTTTTACCAGGTCAAGGGCACAGTTCAGTGCCGTCTGCCCCCCCATGGTCGGTAATAGCACATCGGGTCTTTCAACTTCGATAATCTTTGCCACATACTCCCAGCTGATGGGTTCAATATAGGTCGCATCGGCCATCCCGGGATCAGTCATTATTGTCGCTGGATTTGAGTTAACAAGTATGACCCGGTAACCCTCCTCCTTCAGCGCCTTGCAGGCCTGCGCACCAGAATAATCAAACTCACAGGCCTGACCGATAATTATCGGCCCGGCACCAATGATCAATACACTTTTTATATCATCGCGGCGTGGCATTCTGTTATAAATCCGTCCCTTTTGAGTTTCTTATGTTTTCGATGAAGAGATCGAATAACGGGCTGACATCATGAGGTCCCGGACTGGCTTCCGGATGACCCTGGAAAGAAAATGCAGGATGGTCTATTCGTTCTATTCCCTGGATAGATTTATCAAACAGGGATCTATGCGTTATCCTGAGATTATCTGGTAAATCATTCTCAGCAACCGCAAAACCATGGTTCTGACTGGTGATCATGACCTGCTTACTGGCAAGGTCCTGTACCGGATGGTTGCCGCCATGATGTCCAAACTTCATTTTTTCAGTGCGTGCGCCAGATGCCAAAGCAAGCAGTTGATGGCCCAGGCAGATACCAAAGACAGGAATGTCCGTAGCGACAATTTCTTCAATCGCTTTGATTGCATAGTCACAGGGTTCCGGATCACCTGGGCCATTTGACAGGAATACACCGTCCGGCTTCATAGCCAGCACATCGCTAGCAGGGGTAGTAGCAGGTACAACTGTGACGCGACATCGACGGTCCGTAAGCATACGTAGAATATTGCGCTTCACACCAAAATCATAGGCAACGACACTATATTTTTTATCTGCAGCAGCCTGGTAACCGGAACCAAGTTTCCAGCCGCCTTCGTTCCATGCAATCAATGCCTTGGTTGTCACTTCACGAGCCAGGTCCATCCCGCTCAAACCGGGAAAGGCTTTAGCCATATCGATGATCTTATCGACATCAAGATCATCACCGGCAGCAATGCAACCGGCCTGGGCACCTTTTTCACGCAGTATTCGAGTTAACCGGCGGGTATCAATCTCGGCAATTGCAACAAGTTTCTGCTGTTCAAGAAAAGATTGCAGGGACTGTTCGGCACGGAAGTTACTGTACAGATCTGGCAGGTCGCGAATAATCAAACCGGCGGCATGTACACGGTCAGACTCAAAATCTTCGCTATTAGCACCGGTGTTTCCGATATGAGGATAGGTCAGCGTGATGAGCTGGCGACAGTACGATGGGTCAGTCAGAATCTCCTGATAACCCGTCATCGAAGTGTTAAAAACTACCTCGCCAGAAGAATAACCCATTGCGCCCACGGATATACCGTGGAACAGGCTACCATCTTCCAGGGCCAGGATGGCGGGGACAGACAAGGTTTTTCTCCGTTCATTACGTAGAAAAACGGGAGTTGCTGTACGCTACTCCCGTTAATCGACAGATGTTTCTGACTGCGTCGATTTTAGTCGAATTGTCACAGCAAAATCAATCAGGCTTTTATCTATTTTCATCACGTCGATTTCGTGATTGCGATCCGCTATCGGCGATACCAGGTTGAATTTCTTCCCTGCTAAGAGTTATAAATAAGCTGGATAAATTTTGATTAACGAGTATAACTAGTGGCATTCATACCTTTTCACATGAACCGATACCACTGACAGGCAAGTAATAGAAACACCATGAAACTGCATCAGCAACTGACAGCCAATGTGAATACAATTCGTGCCTTTGAACAGGGCTGTATTACCATTAACAATGAACCCTGCCACAACAGCCTTATTGTGACAGCCGACAGGCTGGAAAAAAACTGGCACATCGAGAGCCCCGAGCAGCTGACTACAGAGACTATCAGGGAGCTTTTAGTCTACCAGCCAGATATTATTTTGATCGGTACTGGAAAGAAGCATCACCTGCTCGATCCGTTGCTTAGCCTTGAAGCGATCCAGCAAGGTACAGGGATAGAGATCATGACGACTGAAGCCGCCTGTCATACCTATAATATACTTTTAGGTGAAGACCGACTGGTTCTAGCTGCACTGATTGTTGAAAAATAGTTTCAAGTTGAAAACTGAAAACTGAAAACTGAAAACTACAACAGTGTATCCATCGTATAGCCGTCCCTTTCCATTGCTTTACGCAATTTCTTCAGCGCTTCTACCTGGATCTGCCTGACCCTCTCACGCGTGACGCCAACTTCATCACCCACCTGCTCAAGTGTTGAGACATCATAGCCGCGCAGGCCAAAGCGACGCAGGATCACCTCACGCTGTTTATCAGGCAGGCTGTCCAGCCAGTTATCCAGGTGTTTCGATACCTGGTTATTCTGTAACATGGAAGCCGGATCACTGGAAGACTCATCCGGGATTGCATCAAGCAGCGTTCGTTCTCCATCACCGTCTACCGGTGTATCAAACGATGTAATTCGTTCCTGCTTGTCGAGCATTTTCTTGACGTCTGCTATCGGTACATCAAGATACTCAGCTATTTCATTTGCATTGGGCTCATGGCTCAACGTCTGTGTAAGCTGTTTGGCTGCCCGCAAATACACATTAATTTCTTTTAGTACATGTACCGGCAGACGTATTGTCCTCGTCTGATTCATCAGTGCACGTTCAATCGTCTGCCGGATCCACCATGTCGCATAGGTAGAAAAACGAAACCCTCTTTCAGGATCAAATTTTTCTACAGCACGAATGAGCCCAAGATTCCCTTCATCAATTAGATCAAGTAGAGGCAGACCACGGTTGAGGTAACGTCGGGAAATTTTTACTACCAGGCGGAGATTGCTCTCGATCATCTTGTTTCGTGCATCCATGTCGCCTTTTATGGCAAGACGCCCATAATGAATTTCTTCATCGGCAGTGAGCAGCTCTGAGAATCCGATCTCTCGCAGATACAACTGGGTAGCATCAACACCAGGTGGCGCCGAGTAACCTTGCTTCTGAGGGGGTGAAGCAGTTTTTATGTCTAATTCATCCATCTTTTCTGCATGTCAGTTTAGCCATTTTACCGTCAGTAATTGAAAACTCTGACCTTCTATAATATCCAGAACCGCATTCCTGTTTACAGGTAATTAGCAGGATTTACAGGCTTGCCATCTTTTCGGATCTCGAAATGAAGCTTAGCCCTGCCTTTCCCACTACTGCCCATTTTACCTATCTTTTTACCTGCCTTTACAACCTGCCCTTCTGCAACAAGAATGCTCTCGTTATGTGCATAGGCACTGAGGTAGGTTTTATTATGTTTTATGATGATAAGCTTTCCATAGCCTCTTAGTCCACTGCCAGCGTAAACTACCTGCCCGTCTGCAGTTGCATACACTGCATCACCAAAATTGCCGCTAATGTCGATACCATCTTTGCCCACCGCTGGCTGGAAACGGGATATCACCCGGCGGCTGACCGTTGGCCAGCCCCAACGTTTAACCTTCCCCTTTGGCACATTACTTTTATAACTTGCAGATTTAACTGGTTTTTTTGCTTTGCTGGCTGAGGATGACGCAGATCGGCTGCTGGGACTTGAGCTTTTCTTCGATGCTTTCTTTGGTGGCGGATACATCCTTAAGCGCTGGCCGGGGTGAATCACGTATGGTGATTTGACACCATTCCATCTCGCTACGCTGCGATAGTCCTGCTTGATTGCAAAAGCGATACTGTAGAGTGTATCGCCACGCTGAACAATGTATACAGTACCGTATTTAGCTTTTGGTAATGTACGCTTACTGTAGTCGTATTTTGTGCTTGAATTACACGCAGCGAGGGTTACTAGCAAGCATAGTGAAAGCGTGACACTGAAGAGTTTAAAGACTCCGCTATGGCTCATTAATTCATTAACTTATAGATGATGATGGCAAGCACTATAATTATGACACTGGCCCAGCCGATCTGTTCTACGCGTTTTTCAAGGACAGCATCGATCTTGTCGCCACCTGCATAAACCAGGCCTGCAACCAGAAAAAACCGAGCACCGCGCGCCACCAGTGAAGTCAGGATAAATGGCAACAGGGGCATCCCCACCACACCGGCGGTGATGGTAAAAATCTTATACGGTATTGGTGAGAAACCTGCGATAAAAATTATCCATACCCCATATTCGTTGAAAAGCTCCTGCACATAGGCGAACTTTTCCTGAAAGTGGTAAAAGTTAATTATCGGCTGCGCAACCTGGTCAAACAGGAACAAACCGATATAGTAACCAATAACAGCACCGACTACTGATCCTATAGTAGAAAGGCTGGCATACCACCAGGCCTTATCTCGCCGAGCAAGAACCATCGGTGCAAGCAGCACATCGACCGGCACAGGAAAAAATGAAGATTCGGCAATGCTTGTTCCTGTCAGGTAATAACTTGCATGGGGATGCCTGGCCCAGCTGATGACGCGGTTGTAGATACTTCCAAAGATAGCCATCAGTTATTACCAATCAGGGGGACAAATCGGACTGACTCGATTCTGGTTTTTGTGAAGCCACCGCTGGTGCGTTCAATCAAATACAGTTGCTGGGCATTATCTTTGCCACTGGGAATAACCATTCTCCCTCCTGGTGCTAGCTGTGTATAGAGCTCTTCTGGAATAGTCTGTGGTGCTGCGGTAACCAGTATTCCATCAAATGGTCCCACATCCGGCCAGCCAAAGGTGTTACCCTTTGCCAGCTTATGGTAAATATTCCGTAATCTTAGTTTGTAATGCAGGCGTTTTGCCTGTTTCAGCAGAGGTTCAATCCTCTCTACACTGTAAACCGTGCCAACCAGTTTCGACAGAATTGTCGTCTGGTAACCTGAACCGGTGCCGATCTCCAGCACCTTTGCCGGTTTTTTTCCATCCAGCATAATTTGTGTCATTAAGGCGACGATATAAGGCTGAGATATGGTCTGCCCATAACCGATAGGCAGTGAGCTATTGTCATAAGCATGCGTCGCTATTCCTTCATCAACAAATAAATGCCTTGGTGTATCCAGCATTGTAGACAACACCTTTTCATCTGTAATTCCCATATCACGCAGACTGTTAATTAACCGGGCACGAGTTCGCAACGATGTCATGCCTATGCCGTTAAGGTTCATTGCGTGCACTATTCAGTAGCCTTCAAGCCACTGGGCGACCTTTTCAAGGGCCTTGTAGCGTGTAAGGTCTATTTCTAGCGGTGTGACAGAAGCAAAATGATTCTTAATTGCATGGAAATCGGTTCCAGGTCCTGCATCCTGCTCCTGACCTGACGGGCCGACCCAGTAAATGTCCTGACCATGGGGTGACTGCTGCCGTATCACTGGTTCAGACTTGTGCCTTTTACCCAGTCTAGTCGCCTGTATGCCCTGCAGGTCCTCATAAGGAATATCAGGTACGTTAATATTAAGAATAGTGTCTGTCGGTAACGAATGTGTTTTTAAACGACTCAACAAATCAACCACTACCTGCGCGGCCGTTTCATAAAACTGGGGCTCATGGCTCGTCATTGAAATAGCCATTGCCGGCAGACCGAGAAAACGCCCTTCCGTGGCAGCGGCAACTGTTCCTGAATAAATCACGTCATCACCGAGGTTGGCACCGCTGTTGATACCCGCAATGACCATGTCCGGTTCTTTGTCCATTAGTCCGGTAATGGCGAGGTGCACGCAGTCTGTTGGCGTACCATCGACATAATGAAAGCCGTCAGCTGATTTTCGAACGCTCAGGGGCCGTTGCAGCGTCAACGAATTGCTCGCGCCGCTATGGTCCCTGTCTGGTGCCACAACGGTTATTTCCTCAGAGCCCTTAAGTGCCTCGTAGAGTGCTCTGAGCCCCGGGGCAAGGTAGCCGTCATCATTGCTTAGTAGTATTCTCACGCTGCGCTGTAATATCCGGAGTAAGTATTCTGTTTATAGAGTCGACTTCTGTTCATTTCCGCATGAGTATCATGAGTTTAAATATTCCGGCAGCGGTATTATTATGCACTGCGACAACTAATTAGTGTTTTATTGCGACTCGCTATAGAAGTTTTTATTCTCTATCCATCCCATCTAGAATCAATACGGGATACCCTGAAGTGTTAAAATGGTCAAATTACGGTCGCGCGAAGTATGCCATGACATGATGTTGATCGCCACATGGCAACACATTACCGTTGGTAGAACATGATAAATTTTACTCATATAGTCTCAAATAGCTGGAAATATTCGTGATATGACAGAATTAACACATTTTAACCAGTATGGTGAAGCCCACATGGTGGACGTTGGTGAGAAAGCAATGACTCACCGCATAGCGATTGCTGAAGGAACGATTACTATGCATCCTGATACGCTCGCTCTAATAGAACAAGGCGGCCATAAAAAAGGCGACGTGCTGGGTATCGCCAGAGTCGCCGGCATCATGGCGAGCAAACGAACCGCTGAACTCATTCCACTTTGCCACCCGTTGCCGCTGACGCATGTTGAGCTGACCTTCGACACCGACACAAATTCCAGTTCAATACGGTGCCAGGCAAAAACAGAAACACGTGGTCAGACAGGTGTCGAAATGGAGGCCCTAACCTCGGTGCAGATTGCTCTTTTAACTATTTACGACATGTGTAAAGCGGTTGACCGGGGTATGAGATTAAGTGAAATTGGACTCACCCATAAAAGCGGTGGAAAATCAGGAGACTGGAATAAATCATAGCTTTGCTCAGTCTAGTGATTTTATGTAGATCAACAGAACACCGAGAACAGAGCACTGATAACTTAAATCTACCGTTTGCAGTCCATTCCAAGTAAAATGCGCAACCCACTTCAGCCCATCGACACAAGACAATTATGACAACATCCAATCCGACACAAGACCTCAGAATCAAGGCGATAAAAAATGTCGTCCTTCCCACTGAGCTGCATGCTGAATTCCCTGCCACTGAAAGCTCGCAAATTCTAACCAGTGAAACCAGGCAGGCAATCCACAATATATTACATGGAGAAGATGATCGCCTGATAGTCATCGTCGGCCCCTGCTCTATTCATGACCCTGAAGCAGCCATTGACTATGCCAGCAGGCTAAAGGAAATTAAAGATCGATTAAGTGATCAGTTATTGATCATCATGCGTGTCTATTTTGAGAAACCCCGCACCACTGTCGGATGGAAAGGTTTGATCAATGACCCCATGCTGGATGGCAGCTTCCGGATAAACCAGGGACTCAGGCTGGCCAGAAAAGTGTTACTTGACCTGACCAATATGGGCATTCCTACTGCAACGGAATTTCTTGACCTGATCACTCCGCAATATGTCGCTGACCTGATTAGCTGGGGTGCAATTGGCGCGCGTACGACTGAAAGCCAGGTACACCGTGAACTGGCTTCCGGCTTATCCTGTCCGGTTGGTTTCAAAAACAGCACTGATGGAGGACTGAAAAATGCTATGGATGCCATTCGTGCAGCTTCACAACCGCATCATTTCCTGTCTATGACTATGGATGGGAAATCTGCCATATTCTCGACCACAGGTAACGAAGATGGACATATTATCCTGCGCGGCGGTGTGGTGCCAAATTATGACCGCAGCAATGTCAAAGAAGCAGAAGAAAGACTGGTGAGTTATGGCATGACCCCAAATGTCATGGTTGACTGCTCGCATGCCAACAGCTTGAAACAACCGAAAAAGCAGGTCAGCGTTGCCGGCAATATTGCTGAGCAAATTTCTGCAGGTGACCAACATATCATTGGTGTCATGATTGAGAGCCATATCAATGCTGGACGCCAGGATATTGAACCCGGTAAAGAGCTCAAATATGGGGTCAGCATCACCGACGCCTGTATTGGTTGGGATGACACTGTTGATGTCCTGGAGTCACTGGCCAGGGCCGTCAAAGCACGCCGTGAGGCCGGCTAGTTAATCACTGGCTGTTTTACTGACGATACTCGCACATTTTATTTTTCAGCACCTGTCAGCCGCATTTTTACAATAGACAGGTAACAGCAAGTAAAGTAAAAAATGGTCGGGGCGAGAGGATTTGAACCTCCGACCACCGCAACCCCATTGCGGTGCGCTACCAGGCTGCGCTACGCCCCGATGTAGATTTTTCAGAAAGGCATGTCGATTGAACGGATTTCAATCAGAATAAAAGGGAGATTCTATATTTTTGAGGATTCCTGGACAATATACCCGCAGCAATAATACCGGGTAACTACTTTATTTTTTTACATCAGAGCTCAGTCCCTCAGCATCACGGTCAATTCTTCAAGCTCATTGATCAGACCACCAATGAGTTCTTTTGACACCTTTGGCTTATTCGCTGTTTCTACTACAGGTTCTATAGGATCATCATCTGATTCAAGTTTCTGACGGGCACCGCTAATGGTAAATCCTTCAAGATACAGGAGCTGTCGAATTGTCCTGATCAGTTCTACTTCATGTCTCTGGTAATAGCGTCGATTACCACGCCTTTTTACCGGATTAAGCTGTGAAAACTCCTGTTCCCAGTACCTCAGAACATGCGGTTTCACCTGGCAAAGCTCGCTTACTTCTCCAATCGTAAAATAACGCTTGGCAGGAATTGCAGGTAAAATTGAATTGTCAGCTGGGTCTAGCATAATCCTCTTCTAATCTTCCTGTTTTTCGTTTTGCAGGCTGGCTGTGTACTGTGCCACCCGCTCCTTTAACTTAAGGCTTGGCCTAAAGGTTACCACGCGACGGGCAGAAATGGGAATTTCTTCGCCGGTTTTTGGGTTTCTTCCTGGCCTTGGTGTCTTCTTACGTAGATCAAAATTGCCGAAACCGGAAAGCTTGACAGACTCCCCGGACTCCAGGGACTGGCGCATTTTTTCAAAGAATAATTCTACGAATTCTTTTGATTCACGCTTGTTTAGCCCCAGCTCTTCATAAAGCCGGTCCGCCAGGTCTGCCTTAGTTAATGTCATTCTTATCCTATTATCTCAACTGTGCGTCCAGATCGGCCTGAACCCCTTGAATTACACCCTGCATCAGGTTTTCTGTCTCAGTATCCGTAAGAGTGCGCGAAGAATGCTGTAAGGTCAAGGTAAAAGCGAGACTTTTTTTACCAAAATCAATATGTTCGCCCTGATATTGATCAAACAACTCCAACTTCACCAAAAGATCTCCTGCATGGTGTTTTAAGGACTTAATCACGTCAAAAGATGGTATTTTCGACGCAATTACCAGCGCAATATCACGCTGAACGGCTGGAAAACGAGAAAACTCACGATAAACAGGTATTCGTGATTCCAGCAGGTTATCCAGCCTGAGTTCAAACAGATATATTGCCTGCTCCAGACTCAGAGCTGTCTCAATTGCTGGATGTAAGCGGCCTAATAATCCTACAGTTTTCTTATCATCTCTAACAACAGCAGACTGCCCGGGATGTAAAACAGGGTGCTCACATGGGCTGAAAGACATAGCATTTTCACGACCGGTCAGTGCAATCAGGGCTTCAATATCGCCCTTTAGGTCATAAAAATCGATGGGTCTTTGGCTGCCTGCCCAGCTTTTTATTACCGCATCACCGGTAAGCAGGCCTGAAAAATAGCGATGCTGTTGTAGTTCTTTACCATTTTGAACAAATGTCCTGCCCGTTTCGAATAATTTGAGATCTCTGACCTGGCGGTTAAAGTTATATTGCATTGTCTTAATCAGCCCGGGCCATAAACTGGCGCGCATCACTGACATGTCTGAAGAAATCGGATTTTCCAGCTCTACCGCCAGTAAGCCCGGAGAGAACAAATCATGCATCGAACGGTCAATAAAACTGTAGGTGATTACTTCCTGGTAATTGCGATCAACCATTGCTGACTGCAGACGGCGAAGTGGCAGGACTTTTTCTTCACCAGCGCCTGATTGTATGTGCGCAACAGGAGCAACTTCTGGTATTTTTTCAAAGCCGGTAACGCGGGCGACTTCTTCGATCAAATCCGCCTCGATACTAATGTCAAAGCGGTAGCTTGGTGCCGTCACTCTAACCGTGTCAGTTTTAGTTTTACCTCCCACCTGCATGCCTAGTTTTTGCAGGCTGGAGATCATCTGCCTTCCTGTGATTATGGTTCCCAGTAATGCATTCATGCGTTCTTTTCGCAACAGGATCGGTTGTTTTCGCGGCATTTTACTGTTAATGGACTTTTCGATGACAGGACCGCACGATCCACCGGCAATGGTAATTAGTAAATATGATGCGCGCTCTATCGCTTCCCGCTGCAACTGATAATCCACACCTCTTTCGAAGCGGTGAGAGGAATCTGAACGCACCCCGCGGTCACGTGACGTGACAGCGATAATCTCGGGGGTAAAAAAGGCACTTTCCAGGAAAATATCTTCAGTTTGATCAGAAACAGCCGATGACATACCGCCCATCACACCTGCCAGTGCAAGCGGGCCACTTTTATCAGCAATCAACAGGTCAGTACTCTCAGGCCTGACAGTGGAACCATCCAGCAGCTCCAGTTCTTCCTTTCCATTGGCATAGCGCACTTCAATAAATGAATCGAGGTGCGCAAGATCAAAGGCATGCATTGGCTGGCCAAGTTCCAGCATGACATAATTCGTCACATCTACACAGGCACCTATGCTACGAATACCAGCGCGCCGCAGGCGTTCTTTCATCCACAATGGTGTTTCTGCTTTAACATCAACTGCGCGAATAATACGCCCGACATAGTGTGGGCAAGCATCACTGGCAGTAAGCTTTACAGGGATCCTGCCTTTACCCTGCACGTCCATTTCAATGGCTTTGACGGGCTTTTTCAAACGGCTGCCGGTAAGTGCAGCTACTTCGCGGGCAACCCCTCTTATGCTTAAACAGTCACCGCGATTCGGGGTAAGTTCGAGATCGATAATATTATCGTCAAGCTGAAAAATCTCTGTTGCCGGCGTACCGGGCTGAGGATTGCCCGTAAGTTCCAATATGCCACTGGACGACTCTTCCAGGCCCAGCTCGGAGGCGGAACACAGCATGCCGGATGACGGAACACCCCTGACAGCGGCTTTGCTAATTGTCATTCCAGCAGGCAGTTCAGCTCCTACCAGCGCAGCAATGGTATACAACCCCTGCCGCGCATTCGCTGCACCACAGACAATGGTCAGGTTTCTTGCTCTGCCGACATCGACTTTGCATACACGCAGGCGGTCTGCATCGGGATGGGCGGCGATCTCATCGATTCTTCCCACCACCAGCTTGCCTGACAGCTCACCGGCAGCCTTGATACTGCCAACTTCCAGACCTGCCATGGTTAATTTGTCTGCTAGTTCTTCGGTATTCAGTTTTGGTGAGACCCATTCCCGCAACCAGATTTCACTGACCAACATGCTAAACCCACCCCAGATTGAAAGTTATTTGAGACATAATTTTACTCATCAGAATTGCTTTAAGAAGCTCAAATCATTCTCAAAAAACAGCCGTAAGTCATTGACACCATAACGTAACATTGCCAGTCTCTCAACACCGATACCGAAAGCAAAGCCAGTATATTTCTCACTGTCTATTCCGACATGATGGAATACTTGCGGATGCACCATGCCACAGCCCAGCACCTCAAGCCAGCCGGTATGAGAACATACCCGGCAACCACTGCCACTGCACATCACGCAGCTGATATCGACTTCTGCGGACGGTTCGGTGAAAGGAAAAAATGAAGGCCTGAACTTCACATCAAGGTCTTTTTCAAAAAAGTTTTTTAGAAAATCTGACAACACGCCTTTCAATTCAGCGAAGCTGACATTTTCATCGACAAACAAACCTTCGATCTGGTGGAACATCGGAGTATGTGTGACATCGGAGTCGCAACGATACACCCGACCAGGAGCAATGATGCGAAATGGAGGCTCATTGTCCTCCATAAAACGGACCTGAACCGGTGAGGTATGCGTCCGCAGCACGCCATTCTCTTTAAGCGAATCCTGTTTCAGGTAGAAAGTATCGTGCATCGCGCGAGCAGGATGGCTTGGGGGGATATTTAGCGCTTCGAAATTGTGAAAATCATCTTCAATCTCCGGCCCTTCTTCTACCGCAAAACCCATTGACACGAAAATATCTTCTAGTCTCTGCAATGTCCTGCTTACCGGATGCAGTCCACCACCAGTGCCACTCCTGCCGGGCAGTGTCACATCAATACTTTCTTCAGCGAGTTTCTGATTCAAATCAGCCTGCTCGAGACTTCCTTTACAGGTGGTAATCTTTTCCTGAACCTCGTTCTTGGCCAGGTTTACCCATTTTCCGAAATTCGGCCTTAACTCTGCCGGCAGGCTTCCAATACGTTTGAGTTGTAGAGTCAGTTCACCTTTTTTTCCCAGGTAACGAACCCGTACATCATCCAGCGAAGTGAGACTTGTTGCGGCGCCGGCCTCTTCTCTAGCCTGGCTTACCAGGCCATCAAGTTCCCGGCGTATTTTGCTTTCTGAATCAGTCATTTATCTGCAGATGCCATGCACAAATAGAAAGAGGGAAAGGCGACGACCTTTCCCTCCGGATTTCATTGCGAATCCAGTGATTCGCAGCTAAATACAATCAGGAAGCGAGAGCCGCCCTGGCCTTTTCAGCAAGCGCTGAGAAAGCACCACTGTCATGAACAGCGATATCAGCCAGTACCTTGCGATCAAGGTCAATTTCAGCGCGAGACAGCCCGTTCATGAAACGGCTATAGCTCATACCGTTCAAACGTGCTGCAGCATTGATACGTGCAATCCATAGAGCGCGAAACTGGCGCTTTTTCTGACGGCGGTCACGATAGGCATACTGACCTGCTTTGGCAACTGCCTGGTTGGCGACACGGAAGACATTCTTCCTCGCACCACGATAACCCTTGGCACGATTGAGTACTTTTTTGTGACGAGCATGTGCGGTAACACCGCGTTTTACGCGTGGCATATTCTATCCTCCCCTGTTAGCTGAATGGCAACATCTGCTTAACAGATGCTACGTCAGACTTGTTGATCGTCGCAGCGGCACGCAAATGGCGCTTACGCTTGGTCGATTTTTTAGTGAGGATATGACGACGATGGCCCTGTGAGCGTTTAAACCCGCCACTCGCTGTCTTCTTGAAGCGCTTTGCAGCGCCTCTGTTGGTTTTCATTTTAGGCATTTCTTACTCCGGTTTTTTTAAAGTACGTATAGTACGTTTAACTACATTAATACCCGCTTACCGTGAACCGTCGACGGCTTTACTGGGTTTTCCTTGGCGCCATAACCATAACCATCTGGCGCCCTTCCATTTTTGGATACTGTTCCACAACCGCCAGTTCCTTCAGATCCGCTTCTGCACGTTTAAGTAATTCCATACCCAGATGCTGATGCGCCATTTCTCTGCCACGAAAGCGCATGGTCAATTTCACCTTGTCACCGCCTTCGAGAAACTTGGTCAGTTTTCCCAGCTTGATATTGTAATCGCCAATATCCGTGCCCGGACGAAACTTGATCTCTTTGACCGTTATTACTTTCTGCTTCTTCTTCGCCGCATGCTTGCGTTTGCTATCCTGGTACTTGAACTTACCGTAGTCCATTAAGCGACATACGGGAGGTTCAGCATTCGGGGATATTTCAACCAGATCGAGACCGGCATCAGCTGCCATATTCAGCGCTTCATCTATTGCAACTAGTCCTATCTGACCACCGTCTTCACCGACCAGGCGCACCTGTGGCACCCGAATTTGTGAATTCATACGATACTGCTTTTCACCAGCGATTGTTTTAACCCTCAGAAACAGTTTGACTCATAGTGGAAACCTCTTTGTTCATCAGATCGGCAAATGCTTCTACCGTCATCGAACCAAGGTCTTCACCCTTTTGTGTGCGCACAGAAACAGCACCGCCTTCCACCTCGCGGTTACCCACGACGAGAATGTACGGTATGCGCTGAATCGTGTGCTCGCGAATTTTAAAGCCGATCTTCTCATTTCTCAAGTCTGATTCGACTCTGAAACCCTGTTTTTTCAAGGTTTTTTCAACTTCTGAGACAAATTCGGCCTGATCGTCCGTAATGTTGATGACGACAGCCTGAACAGGGGCCAGCCAAAGTGGCAGCAAACCGGCAGACTCTTCGATTAAAATTCCGATAAATCGCTCCAGCGACCCCAGTATTGCACGATGCAACATTACCGGTATTTGCTTGTTGCCTTCGTGATCAATATAGCTGGCATCGAGGCGTCCAGGCATCGAGAAATCGACCTGTATGGTGCCACACTGCCAGACACGACCAATACTGTCTTTTAATGAAAATTCAATCTTAGGACCATAGAATGCCCCCTCACCCGGTTGCAGTTCCCATTCAAGATGCTTTGCATCAAGCGCCTGCTGCAGTGCAGCCTCAGCGCGGTCCCAGTCTTCATCGTTGCCAACACGCTTGTCTGGCCGGGTTGATAGCTTGATCAGAATTTCTTCAAAGCCGAAGTCTCGATACACTTCAAATAGCAGATCAATAAAATCAGAGACCTCGTCCTGAATCTGGCCCTCCGTGCAGAAAATATGCGCATCATCCTGAACAAAATTACGCAGCCGCATTATTCCGTGCAAAGTTCCTGAAGGTTCGTTGCGGTGGCAGGAACCGAACTCGGCAAGCCTTAACGGCAGCTCCCGGTAACTTTTCAGCCCCTGGTTAAATATCTGAATGTGTGCAGGGCAGTTCATTGGCTTAATTGCATAATCACGATTTTCAGACGCTGTGGTAAACATATCATCATGAAACTTGTCCCAGTGACCCGACTTTTCCCACAATGAACGATCAATAATCTGCGGGGTGTGGACCTCCTGGTAGCCATGCTTGCGTAACTGGTTGCGAATGTAGCTCTCTACGACCTGGTATATACGCCAGCCCTTGTCATGCCAGTACACCATGCCAGGGGCTTCTTCCTGCAGGTGGAATAAATCCATTTGCCTGGCCAGTTTGCGATGATCACGCTTTTCTGCCTCTTCAAGTCGATGCAGATAGTCTTTTAGTTCTTTCTTATCTGTCCATGCTGTACCATAAATACGCTGTAGCATTTCATTGCGTGAATCACCACGCCAATAGGCTCCGGCAAGCTTCATTAGCTTGAAGGCCTTACCCAGCTTGCCAGTACTTGGCAGATGTGGTCCACGGCAGACATCGAACCAGTCGCCCTGACGGTAGATTGAAACCTCTTCACCCTGAGGAATAATGTCTTCAATGATCTCGACCTTGTAGTCCTCGCCTTTTTCAGCGAAAACTTTTATAGCCTCTTCCCTGTCAAGAACTTCGCGCTGAATGGGAAGATCACGCTTCACAATCTCGTGCATCCTTTGCTCTATTTTATTTAGATCAGCGGGTGTAAAGGCTTCGTCGCGGGCAAAATCATAATAAAAACCATCTTCAATAGCCGGACCGATTGTCACCTGGGTACCCGGAAAAAGCTCCTGCACTGCCTGTGCCATTACATGCGCTGCATCATGCCTGAAAAGCTCAAGTGCATCAGCATCACGACTGGTCACAATAGCCAGTGACGCATCATTCTGGATGATGAAACTAGCATCAACAAGTTCGTCGTCAACACGTCCTGCCAGGGTCGCTTTGGCAAGCCCTGCGCCGATATCCGCAGCAACGTGCATAACAGAAACAGGGGCTTCATAGGATCGAGTTGATCCATCTGGAAGAGTAATTACTGGCATGATAAATGACCTCGACTCAGTGGCGACCCTTACCAGAGGCCGCATGAACGGAAAGAATTCCCGGTATATTAAAAGAATGATTGGTAGGCGCGAGTGGGATCGAACCACCGACCACTACCATGTCAAGGTAGTGCTCTACCACTGAGCTACGCGCCTTCAAGGCGACGCATTATGGTACAAATAACAACGACTTTCAAGCTTAAGCGACGGTCTGATCTTCATAAATAACGGAAAAACTTATCAATTCCTGCGAGCTTATAATTTGTAAATTTTGAAAGTCAACTGGCTTTCTTCACATCGATCAGCAACGTGTAAATTTATCTCATCGTGTACGACCCATCCTTCATTCAAATAATAATCAAAAATGGAATTAATGATTTGAATAATCAAATGCTGAGTGAGTTATTTGACAGCCTGCCGGATAGTGTATCTCTGATTGAACCTGCTACATCTAGTATTGTTTATTGCAATCGCAAGGGATACCAGGCACTGGGACTACAAGCGGACGAGGTCCTGAATCACTTTGTATTAACGCTGCAAAAGGATGTTTCGGGGATGCCGGCCTATGAGGAGATTGCCGAGCAAATCAGTCAGATAGAGGTATTTACATATATTGGCAGACACCTTCGCAAGAATGGCAGTGATTCCAGCCTCGAAGTGAAGACGATACCCTTTCATTACAATGGAAATGAATATTATCTTTCTGTTGCACGCAATACCACAAACAGGGTCTCGATAGTGAAGCGATTGAAGAAGACGAGAAAAAACTACGGTTTGCATTCAACGAAACCAGCGACGGTCTATGGGACTGGAGCCTGAGTAATGACACAGTTTATTTCAACTATATTTTCAGGAATCGAAGGCAAAAAAAACGGCCCGTAAAGTTACGGACCGTTTAATCAGAATGTAAGTGTATTTGTTACTTCTGAATTACATCAATTTCTGCACGACGGTTTTTCGCACGACCTTCGCGTGTAGCATTATCTGCGATTGGGTTTGATTCGCCTTCGCCACTGACCTGCATACGTGCACGGTCTACACCAAGTGAGTTAGCCATATAGTCTGCAACTGCATTTGCACGGCGTTCAGATAGCCCCTGGTTATAATCTTCAGGACCAGTACTGTCTGTATGACCGGTTACTGTGACACGAGTTGTTTGAGCTCTGATCAGCTCTTTGTATGGAGCCAGCCTGGTAACTGCATCATCAAGCATTGTTTTTGACTGTGCAGTCAGTTCTGCGCTATCGAAAGCAAACTGAATATTTTCGACCACAACGCTCTCGAGGACTTCGCCGGATTCGACAACAGCCACTTCAACCATTTCTGGAGATTTCTCGACTACTACTTCCATAGAGCCATAGCCACACTCTTCCAGACGCTCGTCTGTCATATCGTATGTGCGAACACAATCTCCGTTGCTGTCAGTTACGACTGCGCCGTTGCTGTCTTTAACATAGTTATTTACTTTGTCTCCGTGGTTATCTGCTTGCGCCGGCATTGAACTGGCTACCAGAAGACCTAGTGCTGCTGCTAATAGTGTTTTTGAATGTTTCATGTGCTTCCCTTAGTATTTGAAATTGAACGATTGAGTTATTTTAACTTTCTACTTTTCTATAAGTTTCTGTAACCTAAAACATGACCAGCTTGTATGTTACTTCATGAATAATACAATGTATAAGCCTCAAAGACTATTAACAAACTTTGCATTCCTTCTTAAGAGTCAATACAGGCATAACAATATTAATAAATAAAGCCTGTGTAAAGTAGTAAATATTCTATTCCGTGCATAGAATTATATCGATTTTAGCATGATTTTTATTGACATCAAACAATACTCCCTGATTTTTATTAAATATTACAACAATTTATTCAGCTTATTTCACCGTAATTGATGATAATCTGGATTATCTGCTGATCGTCGACATAAAGAAACACAGGGTCATTTATTGCTTCATCATCAAAGACAAAAGATTCAGGTAAAAAAACCGCCCAAATGAGCGGCAATGGGTATTGAATCAGCCTGTAACAGCTTTATTGTTTCATATTATTTTTCATGTAGCTTTCTTTAGTGTTACCACCTTCAACCGTATTGAAGCCCAAACTGCTCCAGGCCTGCATACCACCGCGATACCAGAGAATTTTTTCACCGGGATACCCCAATCCTAGTAAGGTTTTGATGTTTGCGGGCGACTGGCCACACCAGTAACCATTACAGAAAAAGATTACGCGATGTGCACCGCTAAAGTCCCAGCTGTCATCTTCTTTCTGTTTACCACCAAAGAACTCCAGGTGCTCACCCATAGTAATCTCATCTGCCCCGCCCTTGCTTATATTGATCTCTTTCCATGGAATATTGATTGCGCCTGGGATAGTGCCGCTCTTGCCGTTAATCCAGTCCGGGGTGCGTGAATCAATCAACAATGCGTCACCAGCTTTCACATGGTTCAGCAGTTCAAGTTCGCCAATGGTTTTAACACTCGGGCCAAGTGACATCGGTAATACACAGAACGGAGGACAGGGACGTGAGGTTTTCTCATAATATTTACTGATCGTCGCGGCATTGTCCTGGTTTCGTTGAATTTTGACTGCCTTACCTAAGTGATTAGTCTCTACAGACATCATTTCTTTGGTGATACCTACTGGCTTTGCTGCCAGGACCTGGCTTGAGGCTAGCAGTGCAATAACCATAAAGCCGGCTGTTAGAGTCTTTGTTACATTTATCATTTTCCCTCCGGGAGTATGTTGGTGTTAAAGGTTAGATTGATTTTGTTTTCTGTGAATATGAGCGGCAATTCTAGTCGCAATCGGGCTCCTCTGCCACTGCATGTGAAAGCGAAAATAGAGGCTCAGCGGTGGTATTGATAATCGTCCGTGAATAGCACCTAAATTTAACAAATCGAACAAGCTGACAGGGTCAATAAAATAATAATGCAAGCGATAGCGATGACATCTGAGTAAACCATCGATAGATCTGGAAGAAAATAAAAATATGAGACATACATGACAAAAACATGACAGGCTGTGCCATACTGCGTGAAAATGCCAGATATACTGAATAGCTGCGGCTCATCTCACCCACCATTAGTTTACGGATGCTGCCGCCGAATGATAATAAAAAACATTGATGGCAACTAAACGGACGCACTCCCGCGAAGAGCGTCCACCAAGGTGGAGAATCCACCCATATAC
>JARFQI010000060.1 GCA_029287855.1 Arenicellales bacterium
GCCTGGGCATAAATCATTTTTCCCGCTTCAAGTCCCAGCAGACTCGCTGACTTACGAGTAATACGGGACAATAGAGGAACATCTCCCGCCAGCAATCTTATAATCACCTGGGCTTCACCAACGGCTGTTATATCATCAACAATTGCCGGGAATATATTCAGGATACTGGTACCCTTCTGGTGTTCAAGTGTCAGGCTGACATCCCTTGCTACAACGCGCAGGCGCACAGAACGGCCAACAGGATAATCCTTGCGGCTAACGGTAAATCGTCCACCGCTGAAGTCAAGGTATGTCAACCCATATTCATCGTCATGGCCGGCAACAGCGGCTTCGATCAGGGCTTCTGCATTTTCACCCCGCGCAAGTGGCAGGTCAAGCCTGGTTAACATCTCTGCTGTCTCTCCTGAAGCGATGACTCTGCCGTTGTCCAGTAATACCAGGTGATCAGCCAGACGCGCGACTTCATCAGGAGAATGACTGACATAGATGATCGGGATATCCAGCTCTTCATGCATTGATTCAAGGTA
Organism: Arenicellales bacterium; assembly: GCA_029287855.1. Classification (GTDB taxonomy): domain Bacteria; phylum Pseudomonadota; class Gammaproteobacteria; order BMS3Bbin11; family BMS3Bbin11; genus BMS3Bbin11. Next base: position 528 of record JARFQI010000060.1, read on the forward strand.
GGGAAGAATTTCCTGTTTACGTGCTGGATCCAGCGCAGCCAGCGGTTCATCCATTAATAGAATACGAGGGCTGACTGCCAGTGCCCTTGCAATGGCCACTCTCTGACGTTCACCTCCAGACAATGTATCAGGCATACGATCTTCCAGATGCCTGATACCTGATAATTCAATGGCTTTATCCAGTGAAATTCTGCGCTCAGCCTGCGACAGTCGTTTGAAACCGTATTCAACATTACCGCGAACATTAATATGCGGAAATAAACTGGATTCCTGAAAGACATAACCCACCGGCCGCTGGTGCGGAGGCAGGAACTGGCCAGGACTCTGCCAGACCGTACCAGCCACTTTCAGAATGCCGCTGTCACATCTTTCCAGGCCCGCTAATGCACGCAATAAAGTCGTCTTTCCGCAACCGGAAGGACCGAGCAACGAGGTAATGCCGCTGCCAGGAATACTCAGATCGACATCCAGAGTAAAATCAGATTTACTGAGTTTGAACTTCGCTTCAATGCTCATCGTATCGCCACACACATGCCTAAACTCATGCCCGTACGATCCTGAAACGTCGATTCAATCCATATACGGTCAACAGCATTATAAAGGAAAGCAGCAGCAATCCTGCTGAGAGCCAGTGTGCATGTGTATACTGCAATCCTTCAACATGGTCATAGATGGCAATCGATACGACCTGAGTCTCTCCAGGGATATTGCCGCCGATCATCAGGACGACCCCGAATTCACCAAGCGTGTGTGCAAAACCCAGCACCGCAGCGGTCAGAAAGCCGGGCCGGGCAAGCGGCATGGCCACAGTAAAAAAACGATCGATTGATGATGCACGCAAGGTGGCAGCCACCTCAAGCGGACGGCGGCCAATGGCTTCAAAGGCATTTTGTAATGGCTGTACGACAAACGGCATGGAATAAATCACTGAACCGATTACCAGCCCGGTAAACGTAAAGGCCAGTGGTTTGCCGCCCAGTGATTCCATCAAGCCGCCAACAGGACCGCGAGGGCCCAGTGTCACCAGCAGGTAGAAACCCAGTACGGTTGGCGGTAAAACCAGTGGCAGAGCGACCACCGCCTCCAGCATAAACTTGAACCGTGAACGGCTGCGTGCCAGCCACCAGGCAAGCGGCGTCCCCAGTAACAACAGTATCAATGTTGTCACTGCTGCGAGTTTCAGAGTAATCGCAAAGGCAGTCAGATCCGCTTCATAAAACACTACAGTATCTCGTATCCGTGATTCCTAATTATTTTCAATGCGGGTTTGCTTTTTATATACGATATAAAACTTCGCCCTGCTTCATTATCCGTAAGTAATACTGCCTGTTGCTCGATAGGTGTGTAAAGTGACTGTGGTACTTCCCAGTAGGAGCCCTCAATCGGCTCATCAATATTCTTAACCTGTGAAAAGGCAACAAAGCCCAGTTCAGCATTCCCACTACTAACAAACTGAAACGCCTGTCCAATATTCTCACCACGAACAGATTTGTGTTTCATTTGATCCCAAAGACCACGGGACTGTAAAACTTCCCGTGCTGCTCTGCCATAGGGAGCAAGATTGGGGTTGGCTATGGCCAGATGCTCGAAACTTCCATGCCTCAGTACTTCACCCTCTGAATCTACATAATTCGGCATCGGGCTCCATAGAATAAGTTTGCCTTTCGCATAGGTGAAGCGGCTCCCGGGTATCGCTATACCCTCTTCCTCAAGCAGCCTGGGCCGTTTAATATCGGCCGCAAAAAAGACATCGAAAGGTGCGCCATTATGGATTTGGGCATAGTGTTTTCCAGTTGAACCAAATACCAGCTTAACTTTATGCCCCGAGTTTTTCTCGAAATCACTGGCAAGGCTGGTCATCGCCCGAGCAAAATTACTTGCTGCAGCTACTCGTATCTCAGTCGCCAGTGACTGGCAGCTGACGAGCAGGCATGTGCATGTTAATAGAGAAATTAATGTTAGCCTTAAATTCAATTTTATTCCGTCAATGATGCTTCAATTTACAACATGCCTCGGCTCTCAAAGCAGGTGTTAGTACTGTATATACAGTTTCTATATTATAACTCGCTAATATATTGTATAATCTCGACTTTTGCCCTCCGCACAGAAAATACACCACATAGGCCACACATGTCCGAATCCGAACAACCATCTGATTTTAATAGCCTCGGGCTCTCCAGCTCAATTATCAAGGCCCTTAATCATATAGGCTATGAATCTCCTTCGCCAATCCAGCAGCAATGTATCCCGCATCTTCTGCAAGGCCACGATATTATTGGTCAGGCACAGACAGGCACAGGTAAAACGGCCGCTTTCGCTTTACCATTACTCGACTTAATCGACGTAAAGAAGAATGTTCCGCAAATGCTGGTACTGGCGCCTACCAGGGAACTGGCAATTCAGGTTGCCGAAGCCATTCAATCCTATGCGCATTTCATGAAAGGATTTCATGTCCTGCCAATTTATGGCGGACAGGCTTATAACCTGCAGCTGAGGCCGCTACAACGTGGTGTACATGTCGTGGTCGGCACTCCTGGCCGGGTAATGGATCATATTAAGCGCGGCACCCTGAAGCTTGATGGATTGAAATCTCTAGTGCTTGATGAAGCAGATGAAATGCTGCGCATGGGATTTATTGATGATGTCGAGTGGGTAATGACAAAAATCCCTGAACAGCGTCAAATCGCCCTGTTCTCTGCCACCATGCCGGATGTTATTCGCAGGGTTGCAGAAAAATTTCTGCGTAAACCAAAAATCATCAAGGTTAAGACCAAAACAACAACAGCGACGACTATCCGCCAACGCTACTGGCAGGTCGCCGGGCATCACAAACTCGATGCCCTCACGCGCATCCTCGAAGTAGAACCCTTCGATGCCATGCTGATTTTTGTGCGCACCAAAACAGCAACACTGGAACTGGCAGAAAAATTATCAGCACGTGGTTTTGCTGCTTCTGCCATCAATGGCGACATCGCACAGAAGTCACGAGAGCAGACGATTCAGCAGCTTAAAAAAGGCAAGATTGATATTCTTATCGCCACCGATGTCGCTGCACGCGGACTTGATGTCGACCGTATCAGTCACGTCATCAACTACGATATTCCTTACGATCCTGAATCTTACGTACATCGTATCGGTCGTACCGGACGCGCCGGCCGCAGCGGTGAAGCTATCCTGTTTGTTGCACCACGTGAGAAACGTATGCTGAAAAGCATCGAAAGAGTCTCCCGTCAGGCCATCGAGCCGATGAAATTCCCGACAGCCGATGCAGTGAATGAACTTCGCATCAATGCATTCAAACAGAAAATCAGTGATAGCCTGACTAACCAGGACCTTAAGGTTTTTCAGAAAATCATTACTGAATACCACGATGAAACCGGCACCGATCCACTGCAAATCGCGGCTGCACTGGCGCAAATCGCCCAGGGCAATATTCCGCTATTAGTATCAGAGCAGAAACAGCGCACCGAGAGAAGCTCGGAACGAAGATCTGACAGGGGATCAGACAGAAGGCCTGACAGACAGCGCGGCGACAGACAATCACCAGGCAGCGATGGGCGAGACGCACGAAAAGGCCGCACAGAAGACAGGCTTGCAAGACCGCTTTCTGCCAGGCCCAGGCCATTGAAAGAATTCCCTGATGTGGAAATGTGCCGCTACCGGGTCGAAGTTGGACATGACGATGATGTCAAACCCGGCAATCTCGTTGGCGCCATCGCTAATGAAGCAGAGATAGAAAGCTGTTATATCGGCGCTATTGATATTTTCGATAATTTTTCAACTGTTGATTTACCCGCCGGCATGCCGGCCGAAACGTTCCGGATACTGAAAAATGCCAGGGTTTGTGGCAAAAAGATAAATATTTCAGAGTTAAAAAAATCAATATCAGATAAGCCAAAGCGAAAACCTGCATCGAAGAAGCGAGCTA
>JARFQI010000120.1 GCA_029287855.1 Arenicellales bacterium
ACGCTGACGCGGCTTACGCACCAGCTGATTAACTGTTGGCATTCAATATTCTCCAGCCCAAAACAAGACACAGGCCGGTGAAAAATCTCCGGCCTGCGAAAAGAGGGGGAATTCTAGGGACATCAGCCCCCGCTGTCAAGATAGATTTTCATCCATTTTGTATCATGCGGAGATCGCTGTCTCATCCCCTTCGGATACTTCGGTTTCTGTACTATTGGCACTGTTGACAAACTCTTCCAGTGCCATTTTCTCATCAGCTTCACGCTCTTTCCTGCGGTGGCGCTCCTGGTGGTAGGCCAGGCCGGTACCTGCTGGGATAAGACGCCCGACGATGACATTCTCTTTCAGGCCACGCAGAGAGTCAGTTTTGCCGATGATTGAAGCTTCTGTCAGAACACGGGTAGTTTCCTGGAAAGATGCCGCCGAAATGAAGGACTCTGTCAGCAGCGAAGCCTTGGTAATTCCGAGAAGATTTCTCTCCGCTGTAGCAATTCGCTTGCCCTGGGACAGCATTTTGTCATTTTCTTCCAGGAACACAACGCGCTCAAGCTGTTCTCCTGGCAGCAGCATGGTGTCGCCTGGATCCAGGACGGTAACCTTGCGCAGCATCTGGCGCACGATGACTTCAATGTGCTTGTCATCAATTTTTACGCCCTGCAGCCGGTATACATCCTGAACTTCAGCAACAATGTAATTAAGAAGATCAGGCACACCTTTCAAACGCAGAATATCTGCTGCAATTGGTGGACCGTCTACCAGGGTATCGCCGACGATAACAGATTCGCCTTCCACCACTGACAACGGCCTGCCCTTGGCAATCAGAAATTCATGGTTTTCACCTTCATCATCGGTAATCACCAGTCGCTGCTTGCCTTTTGTTTCTTTGCCAAATGAAATCACACCGCCTACTTCGGCCAGAATTGCCGGCTCTTTAGGCTTGCGCGCTTCAAACAACTCAGCAACACGAGGCAGACCACCGGTGATATCACGGGTAGTTGATCCTTCTCGTGGGTTTTTCGCCATAATATCGCCGACTTTTACCTCTTTCCCGTCATCGACCATCAAAATAGCGTTGCCGGGCAGGAAGTATTTCGCCGGAATTTCTGTACCAGGGAAATTAATCGGCTCGCCTTTCTTGTCGACCAGCATAATTGCGGGCTTGAGATCTGTAGCCGCTGCAGAACGCTGGGTAAGATCGGTAATTACATAACGGGTCAGACCGGTAATATCATCAGACTGCTTTTTGTAGGTGACATCTTCAACCATATCAATAAAGCTGATCTTGCCGGACGCTTCAGAAACGATGGGATGTGTATGTGGATCCCATTCGGCGACAATATCACCTGACTTGATTGCCTGGCCATCTTTGATACTCAACTCTGCACCATAAGGAATCTTGTGTTTTTCCCTGTTGGCTCCGCGCTTATCCTGAACGATCAGTTCGCCGGAACGAGAAATTGTCACCAGGTTGCCTTTGGCGTTTTTAACGGTTTTAACATTATGCAGATGAATGGTACCGCTATTCTTCACTTCAACACTGCTGATAGCAGCAGAACCTGTCGCAGCCCCACCAATATGGAATGTACGCATAGTCAACTGTGTGCCAGGCTCACCGATTGACTGTGCTGCAATAACACCGACAGCTTCGCCTACAGTGACAAGGTGGCCACGTCCAAGATCACGACCATAGCAGGTGGCACAAATACCATAACGAGTTTCACAGGTCACAGGTGAGCGGACAAGTACCTCGTTGATTGAATTTTCATCAAGCATGGCGATGTCTTTCTCATCCAGCATTTTACCTTTCTTGATAAGCACGCCATCAGATTCTGGATCGTTGATATCGTCAACTAAAACACGACCAAGTACCAGATCAGACAGTGGTACAACCACCTCACCACCTTCAACCAGTGTTTCTTTTATTACGCCGCCTGACGTGCCGCAATCATCTTCAACAACCACCAGGTCCTGGCAAACATCAACCAGGCGACGGGTCAGATAACCGGAGTTAGCCGTTTTCAACGCGGTATCAGCGAGGCCTTTACGCGCACCATGCGTGGAGATGAAGTACTGCAGTACATTAAGCCCTTCACGGAAGTTGGCTGTAATGGGTGTTTCAATAATAGATCCATCCGGCTTGGCCATCAGGCCACGCATACCGGACAGCTGCCTGATCTGTGCATGAGAACCACGAGCCCCGGAATCAGCCATCATATAGATTGAGTTGAATGATTCCTGCTCAGCATTCTCACCTGCTTCATTGGTATAGGTATCCGTACCAAGCTGCTCCATCATCTCATTGGCGACTTTTTCGCTGGTATGCGTCCAGATATCGACGACCTTGTTGTAGCGTTCGCCATTTGTCACCAGGCCATCCGTGAACTGCTGCTGAATACTAAGGACCTGGTTTTCTGCTTCAGCCAGTATCGCTACCTTGCTGTCAGGAACCACCATGTCATCAACACCAATGGAAATGCCGGATTTAGCCGCCATCTTGAAGCCGGTGTACATCAGTTTATCTGCAAAGATGACTGTGTCTTTCAAGCCCGCCTTGCGGTAGCTCTGGTTGATGACTTCCGATATAGCTTTCTTCTTCATTACCCGATTAATCGCCGAGAATGGCAATGCAGAAGGTAATATTTCAGAGAGGATGGCACGGCCAACCGTAGTATCGTAGATCGTCGCTGTCTGCTGCTCATTGCCCTCATTATCGACGACGTTTTCATAAATGCGGACTTTTGCCGAGGCATGAAGATCAACACTGCCTGAATCATAGGCCAGACGCGCTTCTTGTACATTTGAGAAAATACTGCCATTGCCTTTTGCAGCAAGATCATCGCGCGTCATGAAATACAGGCCAAGTACAATATCCTGTGACGGCACAATAATCGGCTCGCCATTTGCAGGCGAGAGGACATTGTTGGTAGACATCATCAGGGTGCGCGCTTCCAGTTGCGCTTCAATAGACAATGGCACATGGACAGCCATCTGGTCACCGTCAAAGTCGGCGTTATACGGTGCACAAACCAGCGGATGCAGCTGTATCGCCTTACCTTCAATCAATACCGGCTCAAACGCCTGGATGCCAAGACGATGGAGCGTTGGTGCACGGTTCAACAGCACAGGATGCTCACGAATGACCTCTTCGAGGATATCCCACACTTCTGGACCCTCGGTCTCGACCATTTTCTTAGCCTGCTTGATGGTGGTCGCCAGGCCGCGTAATTCCAGTTTGCTGAAGATGAAAGGCTTGAACAGTTCCAGTGCCATTTTCTTTGGCAGACCACACTGATGCAATTTCAATGTCGGTCCAACAACGATGACTGAACGACCGGAATAATCAACACGTTTGCCGAGTAGATTCTGACGGAAGCGGCCCTGCTTGCCTTTAATCATATCGGCCAGTGATTTTAACTGACGTTTATTCGCGCCGGTTATTGCCTTACCACGACGTCCATTATCCAGCAGAGCATCAACTGCTTCCTGCAGCATGCGCTTTTCATTGCGTACAATGATATCCGGAGCATTAAGCTCCAGCAGACGTTTGAGACGATTATTGCGGTTTATCACCCGACGATAGAGATCGTTAAGATCAGAAGTAGCGAAACGGCCACCATCCAGTGGCACCAGGGGACGTAAATCTGGCGGCAGAACCGGCAGAATATCCAGGATCATCCATTCCGGCTTGTTGTCTGAACTGATAAACGCTTCAATCACTTTCAAACGCTTGGTCAGTTTCTTGATCTTGGTAACCGCGTTGGTATTATCGAGTTCTTCACGCAGCGACTCTGCTACTTCTTTCAGGTCGATCCTTTTTAGTAGCGAACGGATAGCTTCTGCCCCCATCGCCGCTTCGAATTCATCGCCGTACTCTTCAAGTGCTTCTATATACTGGTCTTCGGTCATCAGTGCCAGCTCTTCCAGTGGAGTCATGCCGGCATCAATCACAATATAGCCTTCAAAATACAGGACACGCTCAATATCGCGAACGGTCATGTCCAGCACCAGTCCCATGCGGGATGGCAGTGACTTCAGGAACCAGATGTGTGCACAGGGAGTAGCCAGATCAATATGGCCCATGCGCTCACGGCGAACCTTGGAATGCGTGACTTCTACGCCGCATTTTTCACAAACAACACCGCGATGCTTGAGGCGCTTGTATTTGCCACAGAGGCATTCATAGTCACTGACCGGACCGAACAGCTTGGCACAGAACAGGCCATCACGCTCAGGTTTAAACGTTCTATAGTTAATGGTTTCCGGTTTTTTTACCTCACCAAACGACCACGAACGTATCTTCTCCGGTGACGCCAGTCCAATTCTAATAGCATCAAAGTCGTCGTTTTTTTCTGTTTTATTGAAAAGATTAAATAAGTCTCTCAATGTCCTGTCTCCACGATGATTAAAATTTCACCGAAATAGGGTTGTGTTCGATCTATCAGTTGTTATGTATCAGCTCGACATCTAGTGCCAGGGCTCGTATTTCTTTCATCAATACGTTAAATGACTCCGGCATGCCTGCTTCCATATGATGATTGCCCTTGACAATGTTTTCATACATCTTGGAGCGACCATTAACATCATCTGACTTGACTGTCAGCATCTCCTGAAGCGTGTAAGCAGCACCGTAAGCTTCCAGTGCCCAGACTTCCATTTCACCAAAGCGTTGACCACCAAACTGTGCCTTACCACCCAGCGGCTGCTGTGTTACCAGGCTGTAGGGACCCGTTGAACGTGCATGCATTTTGTCATCAACCAGATGGTTCAATTTCAAAATGTACATGTAACCAACAGTGGTTTTTCGATCAAATTTCTCACCGGTACGACCATCAATCAGCTGAGTCTGGCCCGATGAAGGTAGATCAGCCAGCTCGAGCATTTTTTTGATCTCTTCTTCTGCGGCACCATCAAACACGGGTGTTGCCATCGGCACACCCCTGGTCAGATTACCTGCAAGCTCCATAACCTCATCATCCGACAACGAGGCGATGTCTTCCTGCTTGCCACTGCTGTTATAGATTTTCTCGAGGAACTTGCGGATATCTGCTACTTTACTCTGTTGCCGCAACATGCCGTTAATTTTGTTTCCGAGACCTCTTGCGGCCCAGCCGAGATGCATTTCCAGTACCTGGCCCACGTTCATACGTGACGGCACGCCAAGTGGGTTTAAAACGATATCCACCGGTGTGCCATCTTCCAGATACGGCATATCTTCTACTGGTACGATGCGCGAGATGACACCTTTGTTACCATGACGTCCCGCCATTTTGTCGCCAGGCTGAAGACGGCGTTTGACCGCAACAAAAACCTTAACCATTTTAAGAACGCCAGGTGCGAGGTCGTCACCAGCGGTAATTTTGCCCTGCTTTTCTTCCAGAAGGTCATCGAAGAACTTCTTCTGCTGATCCACCTGTTCACGGATCTGCTCAATGCTCTGGTTAATACTTTCAGTACGCATGCGCACTTCGAACCATTTTTTCTTCGGCAAATTATCGAGGTAATCCTGGGTAACTTTGCTGCCGGACTTCAACCCGTCAGGACCACCTTCAGCCACCTTGCCGACGACTAATTTGGCAATACGATCATAGGCATCAGCTTCAACAATACGGAACTGGTCATTCATGTCCTTCTGTACAGCTGCAATCTGTTCATTTTCAATTGATTGCGTACGCAGGTCTTTCTCAACACCATCACGCGTAAACACCTGAACATCGATCACTGTACCGCTGCCGGAAGGCATGCGCAGCGATGTATCTTTAACATCAGAAGCCTTCTCGCCAAAGATTGCTCTCAGTAGTTTTTCTTCCGGTGTCAGCTGGGTTTCACCTTTCGGTGTCACCTTACCAACCAGAATATCACCGGCATTTACCTCGGCACCAATGTAGACGATGCCCGATTCATCCAGCTTGGATAATGCAGCTTCGCCAACATTTGGTATATCACGGGTTATCTCTTCAGAACCCAGTTTGATATCACGGGCAACTGAAGTTCTTTCTTCAATATGGATGCTGGTGAACAAATCCTGCTCAACAACTCTTTCTGAAATAAGGATTGAATCTTCAAAGTTGTATCCATTCCACGGCATAAAGGCGATGAAAATATTCTGCCCAAGAGCCAGTTCACCAATATCCGTAGAAGGACCATCAGCCAGCACATCACCCATCGCAATAACATCGCCAACTCTTACCAGTGGACGCTGATTAATTGTGGTGTTCTGGTTTGAACGCGAATACTTTGTCAGGTTGTAAATATCTACACCCGAATCACCAGATGAGGCCTCATTGTCATTAACCCTGACAACGATGCGGCTGGAGTCAACGGAATCTACCACGCCGCCTCGACGGGCAACAACAGTAACACCGGAATCAACCGCTACAGTTCGTTCAACACCGGTACCCACCAGTGGTTTCTCACTGCGGATAACAGGCACAGCCTGACGCTGCATGTTCGAGCCCATCAGCGCACGGTTTGCGTCGTCGTGCTCAAGGAATGGAATCAATGATGCCGCAACGGATACGATCTGTGATGGGGCGACGTCGATAAACGACACATCCCCCTGATTCGCCAGGGTAAACTCGTTGCGGTGACGACAGGAGATCAGTTTATCAAGGAACTTACCGTTTTTGTCAGTCCTGGCATTTGCCTGCGCAATAACATAATTACCTTCTTCAATAGCTGACAGATAGACGATATCATCGGTCACACGACCATTTTCTACCTTGCGGTACGGTGTTTCCAGGAAACCGTAATCATTGGTTCTAGCATAGATCGCCAGTGAGTTAATCAGGCCAATATTCGGTCCTTCTGGTGTTTCGATTGGACAGACACGGCCATAATGCGTCGGGTGTACGTCACGAACTTCAAAACCAGCACGTTCACGTGTCAGCCCACCCGGACCGAGCGCTGAAACACGTCGTTTGTGTGTGATCTCTGATAACGGATTCGTTTGGTCCATGAACTGCGAAAGCTGGCTCGAACCAAAAAACTCTTTAACTACAGCAGATACCGGTTTGGCGTTAATCAGGTCCTGGGGTGTCAGTCCTTCCGATTCAACCATGCTTAGCCTGTCTTTAACCGCACGTTCAACACGAACAAGACCGATACGGAACTGGTTTTCTACCAGCTCACCGACTGAACGTACACGGCGATTGCCCAGGTTATCAATATCGTCTGTCTTGCCATTGCCGTTTTTCAGATCAACAAGTGTCGTCAACACCTCAACAATATCTTCCTTGCTCAGTATCCCTTCACCGACATCTGAATCTTTAGACAGCCGACGGTTAAATTTCATTCGCCCGACAGCTGAAAGGTCATAACGGTCTGGATTGAAGAACAGGTTCTCAAACAGGTTCTGCGATGCATCTTTTGTCGGTGGCTCACCGGGGCGCATCATGCGATAAATCTCTACCTGGCCATCCAGCTGACTGCGTGTCGAATCAATGCGCATGGTTTCAGAAATGAATGGACCGCGGTCAAGATCATTGGTAAACAGGGTTTTTACTTCTTTAACACCATGTTCACGCAGTATTTCGATTATTTCTTCAGTAATGATTGAGTTGGCTTCATAGAGCACTTCGCCGGTTTCAGGGTCAATGAAGTCTTCGGCCATAGTACGGCCAATCAGGTATTCATCCGGCACAGGCAATGTTTTGATGCGCGCCTTCGTCAATTCACGAATATGCCGTGCTGTAATCCTGTGCCCTGCCTCGACAAGCACATCACCTTTTGGTGTTTTAATATCGAATGCCAGGTCCTGTCCGCGCAGACGCTCAGGCACCAGGGCCATTTTGATATCATTTTTCCCAATCTTGAAGGTATCTGTATCAAAGAAAATTTCGAGAATTTCCTGTGAGGTATAGCCTAGAGCACGCAGAAGTACTGTCGCCGGTAACTTACGACGACGGTCAATACGGACATAGACCAGGTCCTTGGGATCAAATTCAAAATCCAACCAGGAACCACGGTATGGAATCACCCGTGCTGAAAACAACAACTTGCCTGAGGAATGCGTTTTACCGCCATCGTCACCAAAGAACACACCCGGTGAACGATGCAGCTGAGAAACAATGACACGCTCGGTTCCATTGATGACAAAAGAACCGTTATCTGTCATTAACGGGATTTCACCAAGGTAAACTTCCTGTTCCCTGACATCGCGAATTGTACGATTGGATTTCTTGCTTTCCTTATCGTAAATGACAAGACGCAGCGTAACTCTGATGGGTGCAGAATAGATCTGACCACGTTGCTGACATTCTTTGACGTCAAATACAGGTGTGCAAAGACGATACTTTACAAATTCCAGGTGCACGTCACCGTTATAGCTGACGACGGGGAAAACCGACTTAAATGCGGCCTGCAGGCCCCTGTCAAGGCGGTCATCCGGGTCTGTAGCGGTTTGCAGGAATTTGTAGTAAGACTGTTTCTGGGTCGTTAGCAGGTCAGGCGTCTCGAGTATACTCGGTCGCTTGCTAAAACTATTCCGTATTCGCTTCTTTTCTGCAAAGGAGTAAGCCATCTATCGTCCTCGATGTATTTGACGTAATCTAATTTCTTTCATATGCAGGTGCTACCTGAGACTGGCTAGCACCTCACAAACAGCTAAAGGCCGGTGACTTTCGCCACCAGCCTGTAACGCTCACACCCATTTCTGGATGCGCAAAAACTTACTTCAGCTCGACAGTTGCGCCAGCTTCTTCAAGCTGTTTTTTAAGATCTTCAGCTTCTGCCTTTTCCGCACCCTCTTTAACTGGTGCCGGGGCAGATTCAACCATGGCTTTGGCTTCTTTCAGACCAAGACCGGTTACCGCGCGCACTGCTTTAATGACCGCTACTTTATTGTCACCAAAGCTGGTGAGAACAACGTCGAAGTCAGACTTTTCTTCAGCTGCGCCACCTGCATCACCACCACCGGCAGCAGGTGCTGCAGCAACTGCTGCAGCGGCGGTTACGCCGAATTTTTCTTCCATTTCAGTAATCAGCTCAGAGAGGTCAAGTACAGACATCTCGGCGATTGCATCAATAATTTCCTGTTTAGTTAGTGCCATTTGAAATCTCCTGATTTCCTAATATTAATAAATATCTAATAAATTAAACGTTAAGTGCCTTGTTTTAGCTGTCTTTGCTATCACGAACAGCGGCAAGTGTGCGTACAAAAGTTCCCGGAATCGCGTTGAGTGTAGCGACAAATGTCTGTACAGGCGCCTTCATGGTGCCCATCAGTTTTGCCAGCAGCTCTTCTCGTCCAGGTAGCTTCGCTAGTGCGGTAATTTCACCTTCACTGAGAATCTTGCCAGACATCGCACCGACCTTGATGATCAGTTCGTCATTGTCTTTAGCAAAATTCTTCAATACCTTGGCGCAGGCTACCGGATCTTCCGATATTGCATAAGCCAGTGGCCCGGCCATGTGCTCCTGCAGGCATTCAAAGGATGAACCATCGACTGCACGCTTTGCCAGCGAGTTCTTGACTACACGCAGGTAAACGCCGGATTCTCGCGCACTATTACGCAAGTCCGTCATCGCGCTGACAGTCAGACCTCGATACTCGGCCAGGATTGTTGCCTGAGCGCCGTTAATAACTTCTGACACTTCAGCCACAACGGCCTTTTTCTCGTCGATGTTGAGACTCATAGTGAGTACAAACTCCTATTTTGTGGCACCCGTACAGGAGATCCTGATTACGGGAAAACCATCTACGCAGGTAATTAAGCCGTTATGCTTTCACATTGACCCCTGCGGTCTTTGACAATCCGACAAATAGAATGAAAACTATTTACCGGCCCTATCAACCGCCAGTCGAAAACCTTAAAAAAGCTATTCAAACTAGCGGCCTGGTACTAACAGCACCAGATTCTTTTATTACTGTTGCTCCTAAATACTTAAAGACGCACGGTCTACTCGAATACCAGGACCCATCGTGGTTGAAACAGTGACATGCTTGATGAACTGCCCTTTTGCAGTAGAAGGCTTTGCCTTGTTCAATGCATCCAGCAGTGAATTGATATTTTCAATCAGCGCCGATGTTTCGAAGGTCGCTTTGCCGACTGAGCAATGAATAATACCTGCCTTATCGTTGCGAAACTGTACCTGACCGGCTTTGGCATTTGACACCGCCTTGCCGACATCTGCTGAAACAGTACCCACCTTTGGATTTGGCATCAGACCACGTGGACCAAGAACAGGACCCAGTGCACCAACAACCCGCATTGCATCCGGGGCAGCGATTACTACATCAAAGTTGAGATCACCTTTCTTCATGCTGTCTGCCAGGTCATCCATGCCAACAATGTCGGCACCGGCTGCAGTTGCAGCTTCGGCCTGCTCACCTTCAGCGAATACAGCAATACGAACAGTCTTACCCGTACCCTGCGGCATTACCGTGGCACCACGAACATTTTGATCAGATTTACGCGCATCAATACCCAGGTTAATTGCAACATCAACTGACTCTTCAAATTTTGCTGTTGCGCATTCCTTAAGGACATCAAGTGCTGCATCTAGAGCTGGCTCCATACCGGGAGTCAGTTTTTCTTCGATAGCCTGACGACGCTTAGTTATCTTCTTTGCCATCTCAAACTTCCTCCGTCTCAATACCCATACTGCGGGCACTGCCTGCGATGATGCGAACTGCATTGTCCATATCATGCGCACTCAGGTCTGCCATTTTAATTGTGGCGATCTCTTCAAGCTGCGCACGCGAAACCTTGCCAACTTTATCCATATGCGGACGGCCAGACCCACTCTTGACTCCGGCGGCCTTCTTTAACAGGATTGATGCCGGAGGTGTCTTCTTAATAAAAGAAAACGACTTATCCGCAAACACAGTGATTATTACCGGCACTGGCATACCCTGCTCCATACCCTGAGTGTCTGCGTTGAATGCCTTGCAGAATTCCATGATATTCAGGCCGTGCTGGCCGAGAGCCGGACCAACAGGCGGGCTTGGGTTTGCCTGTCCCGCCGGGACCTGCAACTTGATATAGGCTTCAATTTTCTTCGCCATTTTTTAATACTCCATATTCGGGTGCAAGCGCCTTTCGGCTCCCCGGGTTACCAGCATTACTATCACTTAAACGTTCGCAA
This sequence comes from Arenicellales bacterium, assembly GCA_029287855.1. GTDB lineage: Bacteria > Pseudomonadota > Gammaproteobacteria > BMS3Bbin11 > BMS3Bbin11 > BMS3Bbin11. Next base: position 11,086 of record JARFQI010000120.1, read on the forward strand.
TAGCCCAACTGTAAAAAAATTTCTAGCAGCGCTTTCTACTAGCCTTTTTCAACCTGGCTAAAATCAAGCTCTACCGGCGTTGAGCGGCCAAAAATAGAAACTGCAACGCGCATTTTGTTCTTTTCGTAGTTAACGTCTTCGACTGTGCCGTTGAAATCAAGGAACGGACCATCGATAACACGCACCATTTCGCCTGCAACAAAGGAATACTTTGGCTTCGGCTTCTCTGTACTGTCCTGCATACGGCCAACGATTTCATTGACTTCTGCCTGAGTAATCGGTGTTGGTTCATTGCCAGAGCCGCCAATAAACCCTGAAACCTTGGGCACACCCTTAACCAGGTGCCAGGTGTCATCATTCATTTCCATCTCTACAAGCACATAGCCAGGGAAAAATTTGCGTTCTGTCGTGCGCTTCTTACCACCACGGTCAAGCTCAACTACATCCTCTGTCGGCACCAGTATTTCACCAAACTGGTCTTCCATACCCGCACGCTCAATATGCTCGTGCAAGGATGAAACTACACGCTTCTCAAATCCGGAAAACGCGTGAACTACATACCATTTCTTTGACACAAACGCTCTCCTTTAACTGGTCAACTTGCTCAATGCGGCCACTAAGCCCATATCAATCAGCCACAGACAAAAACCAACGATAACCACCATCACAATAACGATCATCGTGGTCTGGATAGTCTCTTTTCTTGTCGGCCAGACAACTTTCCGCACCTCTCTGTCAGCAGCGCGAATAAAGGCCCATGCTGCCTGACCCGGCTGGCTCCACAAGGCCATAGCAAGGGCAAAGATGACTGCGGCCACTACCGCCAGCACACGCACCAGATCGGAATAATCCGCCAGCACGTAATATGCCACCACCCCGCCAGCTGCCAGCAGCACTGCGAGTATTAGTTTAACTCTGTCTAACCAATCCATATTTCCCTGCCGATAATTCTGGCAGGCCAGGAGGGAATCGAACCCCCAACCTGCGGTTTTGGAGACCGCCGCTCTGCCAATTGAGCTACTGGCCTAAACAAACTCTAAAAAGTAAATAAGACCCAGACGCCAAAACCCACACAGCCGAAACTGTGCGGGTTTCTTCGAACTAATGTGGTCTATTACTCGATAATCTTGGATACAACACCGGCGCCCACTGTGCGGCCACCTTCTCGTACTGCAAAACGCAGTCCTTCATCCATCGCAATCGGCGCTATCAGGCTAACAATAAACTTCACATTGTCGCCCGGCATTACCATCTCAACACCTTCAGGAAGATCCACCGCACCCGTTACGTCCGTAGTTCGGAAGTAAAACTGTGGACGGTAGCCATTGAAGAACGGTGTATGACGGCCGCCTTCATCCTTGCTCAACACATACACTTCTGCTTCAAACTTGGTGTGCGGGTTGATAGTGCCCGGATGTGCCAGTACCTGGCCACGCTCG
>JARFQI010000174.1 GCA_029287855.1 Arenicellales bacterium
AAACGGGAGGACAACAATGTCCTCCCGTGCCGTTACCGATCAGGCATCGAGTGCGTCGAGTGCTTTCTGGAAACGATTTGCGTGTGAACGCTCGGCCTTGGCCAGGGTTTCCATCCAGTCAGCGATTTCATCGAAACCTTCGTCACGGGCGTCTTTTGCCATCCCAGGATACATATCGGTGTATTCGTGGGTTTCACCGGCAATAGACGCCTTCAGGTTATCTGAAGTGCTGCCGATAGGTAAGCCTGTTGCGGGATCACCAGTTTCTTCCAGGTACTCCAGGTGTCCATGTGCGTGACCAGTTTCGCCTTCAGCAGTAGAACGGAAAACTGCTGCAACATCGTTGTATCCTTCTACATCTGCTTTTGCAGCAAAGTACAGGTAACGACGGTTGGCCTGTGACTCGCCCGCGAAGGCGTCTTTCAGGTTTTGTTCGGTTTTACTGTCTTTCAATGACATATTAAACTCCTTAGGTTGTATTTAATGTGGATTAATCCAACGGTTTTATCCGCTGGTGTGAATTTTAGGTAATATCGATATTTTGTTCCAATTGAATGTTGCAAACATATCAATTGATTTTATCAATTTAATAACATTAATAGAAGCACCATTTACAGCATCTTAACGCTGGTAAGGTCAAGCTGTTGTATCGAATGTATCAGGGTGTCAATAGCCTGGCGGCGCGGGAAGCTTTTTCGCCAGGCCAGGGCGACGCGGCGAGAAGGCTGTTTTCCGGTCAGGCGCTTCACTGCAAGCAGCCGATGCGAATAGTCATGGGCGCCGGCGGCAGTAGCCGGAAATACAGAAATACCGATCCCGCTCATCACCATGTGGCGGATAGTTTCAAGTGAACTGCCCTCCAGTGTCTGCTGTAATCCAATGTCTTTTTGCGAGGCCTGCAGACAATCCGGGCAGAAATCGAGGACCTGGTCACGGAAACAGTTACCGGCCCCCAGCAACATTATATTTTCCTCTGGCAAGATATCCCGAGAAATTGTTTTCTTCTGTGCCCACGGATGCGACGAGGGGACAACAACAACAAAAGGCTCATCATACAATGGCAGAGTGACTATACCGGGCTCGTCGTATGGATAGGAGATAATGATCGCATCCAGCTGACCCTGCTTGAGTAGAGTGGTCAGGTTTGAAGTAAAGTTTTCCTGAACGATCAGCGGCATTTCAGGGGCCTGTTCAAGCAGTATAGGGATCAGACCAGGAAAAATATAAGGGCCTATCGTATGGATGGCGCCGATTCGCAAAGACCCGACCAGCGGCCCTTTTTCGGACTCGGCCAGCTGAGTAATCACGTCGACTTCTTCCAGTACCCGGTGTGCCTGCTCGACGATCAACTCCCCCCTGGCAGTCAGTGTCACTTCGTTGCGGGAACGCTCAAACAGGGACACACCCAGTTCATCTTCCAGCTTGCGTACACCGATGCTTAGTGTCGACTGGCTGACAAAACAGGCGCTGGCAGCACGCCCGAAATGCCGCTCACGGGCTACAGCAACAATATAGCGAAGTTCTGTTAGTGTCATGCGATGTTTAGATCAAGATTCACCCTGCAATTGATTTTATCAATAAAAAACTATCATGTATTCCTCTTTTTGGAAAATGTAATTACACTGGCGGCCTGATTAAGTAGTGTTTACACTGATAGAACAAATATCGAAATAAAACGGAGCCGTTAAATGTCGTTAAAACAAACTCGAATATTAAATATTCATCTACCCTCAATGGTTGCACCAGCCGCCCTTGCCCTGTTAATTAGCTGTTCACCTGCAGCGCTGGCAGATGATGTTACTGACCAGATTGATGAGGCAGTAAAAGCGTATGAGAAAGAGGATTACAACACGGCCGTTACTGCTCTCGATTCAGCCTCAACCCTGATAAGACAAAAGAAAGGTGAACTGGTCAGCAAGCTGCTGCCGGAGCCTCTGGGTGGCTGGGAGGCAGGTGATACCAAAAGCAGTGCAGCGGCGGCAGGAATGTTTGGCGGCGGCATCAGTGCCGAGCGTAGATATACGCGGAAATCAGAAGGTTCAAGTGAGACTGTCACTATCTCAATCACGACAGATTCACCGCTGATGCAGTCAATGGGCATGATGTTTTCCAACCCGATGTTCATGGGTCAGGACAACAAACTGATTGTCATTAATGGTGAAAAAGCGATTGCCAATGAAAGAGACAACTCTCTCACCTCAATGGTGGCCAACAAAGTACTGGTTAAAGTTGATGGTGATAAAAATGTTACAACGGAAACACTAAAAGAGTACTACAAGAGCATCGACTTTAAAGCTATCAAGGACTACGCGCAATAGAAATATCCGTCACCCTCAATCCATTAACTCATATTTAGGCTCAAAATTTTCTCGCCGCTTTCATTTTATTGAAAGCGGCTACCATGCAGGAGTCCCAAATAACCATTCGTCTGGTTTTATTCCACGCACATAAATTTTTCAATATTATTCTGCCGGCATTCGAAAGAACTACATATTAATTTGCGCATCATAGGTATTAACATAATGATCCTGATATTTAAAAACTCTGTACTTGCACCAACTTTACTGATCTTTTTCCTTTCAACACTGTGGTTTCCCTCCGCGAATGCGATTGTACTCAGCACCAGCATTGCTGACACAATTCAGCACAAAGAACCTGTAGAAAAGGACCTTATTCAGTCTTTTTTGTTAGAGAATGCTGTTCAGCTGCAACTGCAGAAAATGGGGGTCAGTCCTGAGCTGGCAAAAGAGCGTGTCGCTGCCCTGACGCCAATGGAGCAACAGCTTCTGCAGCAAAAGATTGCCGACTTGCCTGCTGGTGCTGGTGTTGTCGAGGTCATAGGAATAGTGTTCATCGTTTTATTGATACTGGAGTTACTTGGCGTTACAGATATATTCAAGAAAATATAGGTAGTGACCTCTAGTTGCGCCGTGCTTATTACCTCATCTGTTTTCTGTCACTGAGCCTTGTTGCATCAGGGTGCATTAATAAGGCTAACAAATTACCACCTGAGCCATGGAATACAAAAGCGATTGAGCTGAAGAACATTCCGTTCTTTCCGCAGACCAGATACCAGTGTGGACCCGCATCGCTGGCGGCAGTCTTGAATGCTGCAGGTCTGGATACTGACGCAACGACATTGGCTGGAGAGATTTATATCCCCGACCGCAAAGGGACTCTGCAAATCGAGCTAATTGCAGCCGTGCGCCAGCACGGTCGTGTACCTTATGTAATAGATAACAGCCTGCAGTCAATCATTAGCCAGCTCGATCATGGACTGCCGGTACTGGTGCTGCTGAACCTCGGATATAGCGTATTTCCAGCATATCATTATGCGGTGGTAATCGGTTATGCCCCTGACTCAGATTCAATAATCATGCGTTCAGGCCGGAATTATCGATTGTTAATGCCAAAAAACCAGTTTCTATCCGGATGGAGCAAATCAGGTAAATGGGCACTCGTTGTGCCAGCAGCAGGAACACTACCTGCTGAAGTTAATCTGCAACGCTATCTCAGCGCTGTCATTGCACTGGAGTCTGTTGGGCAATGGAAAACAGCTCAGCAAAGTTATCATTCCGTGTTAGTGAAATGGCCTGACAACACGCTGGCGCGTTTCGGTCTCGCGAATACCCTGCGCGCACAGGGAAAGTTGACTGAAGCAGCTGATCAATACAGCAAAGTATTAGATAAGGATAGCGGTCACAAACCGGCAAGAAATAACCTTGCGGATACTTTACGGCATCTGGGTAGGTGTAAGGAAGCAATGGCTGTTCTGAAACCGGAATTTCTAAGTGGGGGCTCTGCACCTGAGATAGAGAATGCTATCAATACGACGCGTGCTGAAATACAGGAAGCCTGCCCTGATTTGCCGGCAATGCATTAATGCAAAGACGTTACGTAGATTATATATTTAAGCATCGACAGGTATTAATTACAGCAGATAAAATATCAATTAGAAACCATGATCAGTAAACCTTAAGGTGCCACCGATAAACTAAGCAGCCAGTATATACTCTGGCAACCCGGCAATATTTCCGACATTCTTCAGGAGAATAAAATGCACCTACGACTCCAGTCTTCACTTACTTTCCTTTTTCTAGTCGTACTGTTTAGCAATAGCTGGGCAGATAAATATGGCAATTACAAGTATGAGGAAACTAAAGATATTTTCCGAAAGGCTGGCGAAAGCAGCAGTTACTTCAACAACAGCTATGGATATGCGGTATTTCCAACTATAGGCAAAGGCGGAATAGGTATCGGTGGAGCATACGGAGAAGGCAGAGTTTACGCTAATGGAAAATACACTGGTGATGCCTCAATGGTCCAGCTAACAATCGGATTCCAGCTTGGCGGCCAGGCCTACAGTCAAATTATCTTCTTCAAAGACAAACGTGCATACGACGAGTTCACCGGCAATAATTTTGAGTTTGGCGCGCAGGCATCGGCAGTTGCCATAACCGCCGGTGCTTCTGCCTCGGCTTCCACTGCCGGCGGCACCTCTGCTGGTGCCAGCGGCGGCAAAAACGATGCCACTACAAAAGGGGGTTATCACAAAGGCATGGCCGTATTTACCATCGCCAGGGGAGG
>JARFQI010000149.1 GCA_029287855.1 Arenicellales bacterium
CTCACTATTGCTTCACCAATTTGAATCCGGTCACCTGACTTCAGCCACGCCGAGGCAGTCAGGCGCTCGTTATTATGGAAGATAGATTCGTTTTCGCTGGCTGGCTGAATGTAGGCATGGCCATCCGAGAGGGCGATAAAAGCAAATAGCTGTTCATCTGCTGCACCTGGCAGCACAAGTCCCCGCCTGTCCTTGCCACCTACTGCAAGCGGCAATTCTATCTCGCTGATATGCCGCTTGCCGCCGGCATCATGAATAAAGTAGTCGCGGCTCAAATGGCTTCCTCGCAACGTATATAGAGTGAATATGTTCCGGAATCGGGGCGCAAAGTAATGACTTTGCGTACATCACGGTAACCCGTGCACTGCCCTGTAACTGTGTATCGGCCTGGCCTGAGAGTCAGCTGCTTCTGTTGAAATTTACCCAGCCGCCCTACATGATAGACTGCCACCTCGGTCATGTTATCCGACTGAATCAGCAATTCGACAGGAATTACTGCTAACCGGACAGCCTGTTGCAGAGCGTCTATCTTTCTTGCCAGCACTGGTTCATTAGCAGGCAATGTCTGATTCGACTGCAGCAGCTTGCGAGCATTATCAAGCGGCTCATCAGAAGATAGCCTGGTGGTATCGGCAAGGTAATGGTCAATCTGGGCATGTAGTGTAATGCGCCGCTGTGCCGTGGCAAGTCCACTGCGTGCAAAGATGGCCTGGCTATCAATGCTCAGTGCCTTGCGATAAGACTCCGCCGCAGCCAGCCAGTTTTCATTATTTACCTGTTGCGCGGCCTGCCTGCGTAAACCATTCAGTGCAGACTGGCGCTGGGCTGATATCAAGCGCCGCCGTGTATCCTGTACTGCCGGGTCATCCGCAGAAATTTGCGCAGCAGCGTTCAATGCTTCTTCGGCCTGTCCAAGCTGGCCGTCATCAAGGCTCTGCAATGCAGTACTCATCGCTTCCTGGAAGGCAAGGCCAACAAGTTCTGTCTTAACCTGCTGCAAAGCAACCTGCGCCGGCAGATAATCAGGATCAAGCTGCAAAGCTGCTGTGTAGGCATTGGCTGCTGTGGTCAGGTTTTCTGCAGTCTGAGTCTGTGCTGACTGCGCCTGGGCCTGATCACCCTGTTGCATTAACTGTATTACCTGGTTCCTTGCCCTCGCCCGCGCCAGGCCAAGACGACCATCTTCATGGTCAGGCTGCATAGCGAGAACCTGTTCGAAAGCAGACACTGCACTATCAACATTATTATTCTCCAGCGCCTGCCAGCCTGAAGCGAGTGTTTCAGCCAGGCGTTGTGGTCTGCCATCCAGCAGCGCCTGCAGCTGCTTAGTCGCATCCTGGTAAGCAGATAAGGCCAACTCAAACTTGCCATGACCAAAATAATCGTCACCACCAGCCGCTGTCGCCATTGCCTGCTGCCAATCCTCAGCAGCCCATAATTCAACCCCGCTGAGGTCTGGTTGAGCTCGCAGGCGAAGAAAATCCTGCAGCGCCTGCTCTGCGTCATGACGCATTACACCAATAGCTAGTGGTGCAGGCTGATTGGTCTTAGCAGGCTCAGCAACTGTGGCCTGCTTATCTGAATTTGGCACACTGACCATAGAAGGCAATATCACCAGCACCGCCACGGTTAACACAAGTACCAGAGCAAACAGCACCCATACCATGCGATACAGGCCCTGCATCCTTTTACTGTCATCACTACCTTGAGTAGAAGTAGCAGCAGAAGCGGGTGGCTGGCCGGGGGGACGGAGGTCGTGCTGCATAGGTTTAGTCGACAGGGCCGCTGATCGCAGGGCCCAGGCCTGTCTCCGACGAGTAAATTTTTCTCATCAGATCACGCCATTGTTCATATTGAGCTTCTGCCGATCCGGTGAGCTCATGAATTTCTCCATCTACTTCAACAACCATAGGTTTTGCTTCGCTGCTAAATGACTCGCCCAGCTCTTCTATAGCCCCCTGGTGGATGGTGCTTTGTGCATTGGTGTCGATACCGCGCTTGATGGAATAGAGGCCACCGATAACCATAACATCGCGCATAGTACCGGTTGATACCTGTGTGTTTGAACCGCCCAGCGCCTCAATAGCAATAGCACCAAGAATTGCCGCGACGCCTATTGCCTTTTGCGTATTGGCCTTCTTCTTTACTTCACGAAGCGCTGCTGCCTCGGCACTGCGCGCCTTGCGCCATTCCTGGTATGGTGTCGCCATCTCCAGGTAGAAATTGTCATAATGTCCATTCAGGGTATCGATCAGCAGAAAATCACGTTCACGCACTACACGCACACGCTGCATGGCAGGATCATCTTCTGCAGGCAACCTGGCAAGGCTGTATATTCCCTTGTCGTCTTTCGTTAAATGACTTACGAATGCATCAGGCACCATATCAGCAGCAAAGCGCATCTCAGCGATTTGCCGGATAACTAACCGCTGCTTGTCAGTGAGCGTATTGCGAAACTCGGCAAGGTCGTTGGCAATGGTATGATAGAGGGCTTCGAAGGCATCTGCTTTACCCTTTTCACCTTCATAGACTGTTGCTTCAATATCGCTGCTGTAACTGCGCTCAAACCACTGGTAGCCACTGGCATCCTGTGCGTGTATCTGCAACAACAGGTCCTCACCGTTTGACTCCAGTATCGTGCCACTGACGAGAACCTCTGCGCCCGCAGTATCACGAGGAACTACACGCACCGCTCCCCAGTAACCCGTTTTTTCCATGACACCCCGCAAATGTACTGGCATATGTCGCGCTTCCGCTTCACGGATTTCCATTGACAGTCCACGAGCATCATCCTCGTCCTTCGGCAACTCGCCAGGATCAAACAGTTCGATCCAGACATTCAGCAGCTGATCTTCGGGGAGTTCCTGGCTTGCCTTTTGCAATACCTCCTGGTCTTTAACACTTCGCTGAGCAGTCGTAGCACAGCCGGCCAGCAGTACAAGCAGCAGAAACAGGGCAATATACTTAACTGTAACGGTCATATTCTGCATCTACAGTTCACCTGATTTGTAACGCCGGTACTCATCCCAAAGTTTTTTCTTAAGCTCGGGATCTGTTTCTTTCTCCGCCGCCTCGCGCAGCTGCCTGGCAATGATATCGTCGTTGCTACCGTCCGGGATATCGGCCGGAGCGCTGCTTTTAGTAGCGGGGTATGACCTGCCCTGTACGCCCTTCTGGCTACTGGAACCGGGCTGACCTTGTTCGACACTGCCAGCCTGGTCGGACTCACTGGCTGATTTATCGCCATCAGCTTTACTTTGGGTTGCTTCTTCCCCGTCACCATCACCTGCTGCATCACCCGAACCTCCAGAACCTCCGCCGCCTGAGGCCGTACTGTCTACTTCAGTTCGCGGCTTCTTCGCCTTGACACGGTCCTGCTCTCGCAGCAGGCGTTCATCGAACTCACCCAGAGAACCATTCAGCTGATCAATCATGCGCGCCGTATTTTCAGCTTCCGTGCTTTCAGTTGCTATATTAATTGCAGCTGGCGCTGTCTGCCCGGCTAAAAAATCACCGCACGGCAAATCAGCAGGAAGCGGTTTGCTGGAGATACTTAAGACTTTGCGGCAACCCTCTGTCACCTGTTCGCTTAGCTGGCTGACCCAGGCAGCAAAATCCTCCCTTGCATTACTGCCGGTTTTCCCTTGCGGGTATAACTGCTGATAATCAGCTCTGGCCTGCAGAAGAACGACATAGTCAGCGCGCAATTGCTGCAACAATTCATATTCGGATGATGTAGCAATACTCTGGCCACTAAGAAGGCAGGAAAGCAGGAATAATAGTGATTTTGTAAAGTGATGGCGCATGATCGATAACTGTATCGCAAAATACCTGAATAGTAACTGAATTGCCTTGCCTGTTTAGCTCCTGTTCACGATTTAATCTTACACCATTATGCCGGATTTTCACCCGTACCCGGATTTTTGTGTTTCGTCTAACGTCAGGACCGGATGCTTCTTCCAGCAGCAGATATATTTATCCAGTCAGTAAGGAAAATTGAAGTAGATTTAGTCGTTCAAAACGCCAGCCTGATGCGAGAAGTTTTTTCGCAATAATATAAAGATTTGAGTAAAGACAGCTTGATCGCCTTGTTCATTTACGTCCAAATTTAACACTGTAATAAAGTCGTCATATTCCCCTGCTATAAATAGTCAACATGCCGCTTAATCATTCACAGGCAATACAGGTTACTAAATTATTGGTCTAGACGAATCATGAAAATCAATATGTTGTTAAATCGCATCAACGAATTCGCCGATGTAAGGATGCGCAAAAATGCTCAGCAGTATAAGGAACTTAAGGCTACTCTTAGACAACTTAGAAAGCTGTCCAGGGAACTCGAGGAAGAAATTCATGGTGAATCGAGGAAAGGCAATATCAAGATCCTGCATGAGAAGCTTAAGATAATTACACTACAGCGTAAAAAAGGCTTGGGCCTGCTAAAGAACTTTAGAAAAACTAATTTGAGCATAATTTGAAATTAATTATATTTTCCGCTCATCACGCCCCGACTGGACCGCTACATGTTATGAATCCTGCATTTAACCCATTAAATCAACTGCTGTGGCAGGAATGCAGGAAATCATCCATAAACAGGCAAACACCCTGCAGAAGTTGCTGCAGTGCGCTTGCATACGCCGGCCTTGCCAGACTCCAGCTCCAGCTTCCAGTCATCAACAAACTGCTGTATTGACTCAACGAAGTCAGGATCATGACGTGGCCGGTCTATGCTGCAATGTATACGTACACTGGCTGACTCATCGATAGTGGCTGTGATTGTCCACTGCAGTGCATTCGGACAGCCCGGTAAGCTGAAGCGCACACCCTGGCGGATAAGTTCACGATGCACCTTGAACTTACCCCAGATGCAGTATATTTCACCACGGTCAGCGTTGTGCGATAACACCTTATCAATCGAGCCACACAATTCCGCCAGGTTGCTGACATGGACTGCGCGCTGGATTGCCATTGGCGACATTTCTATCCTGGCGACTGCATAGAACTCCATTTCCTCGAGTTTCCTGCAGATTATTTGGCTGGCTTCTTTTCAGGGTCCGTCTTCGGAGTTGCAACTGCTTCAGATTTAGCCACTGCGGGCTCGGCAACCTTGCTGACTTCTTTAGCGGGTTCAGGTTCTACTTCCAGTACAACCTCAGTTTCCGGTACTTCGAAGCCCCAGAAATCGCGTAGAAAGCGGTAATACCCCTGGTATTCTTCGCGGTTGGTAAGCATAAGTTCCTTGTTGCCGCCAAAGCGCTTGCGTACCGCAGCCGTAGCCGCATGTCCATCTTCACTCATTAAGGCGGTGTTAATCTGGTTTTGCAACTCAGGTGTTATACGCTTTGAAACTGAAAAGCCCTGCTGTGGAATCGGTTTACTGCGAAAGACACTTTTAGCTTTTTCATCAATTTTGCCTTCCTTATTCATGCGTTTATAGACGCCGACGGGGAGTATGGCACCGCGGCATTTTCCAGCCAGCATATCCTTGTAGCCAGATTTGAAATCTGTAACCTCAAGAATCAGTGGCTGACGCATCGGGTTAGTGAATTCTGCCTGCACGGACAGTGTCGCCATATTAGGTGGTGCGAGACCACAAATCAGATTTCCCGTGAGATCATCAATGTTTTCCGCTGTGTCATCCTTGCCAACGAACACCATGAATACCAGGGAACCGCTAAAACGCACGACAGGAGTATGCTCTATCATTTTTACTCGCCAGCTGATGAAGTGCGGCCCATCAAGTATGACGTCGTAATAATCCTCTTTCATGTTCTTGGTATAGCTCAGCCAGTCTCCTGGGTGTGCATAGGTAAACGTCTGACCGGTGACTTTTGATAGATATTCAGCTATGGGAGCATATTGTTTTTTACCATCCTCAAGGGTTTCACGAGGTGGCGATGTCAGAATATAAGTGTCGGCGCTGTAGACTGCGGCCGATACCTGCAAAAGTAAAAGTGCGACAATGAACTTGGTGAGTAAGTGCTTCATGATGATGGCTAGCCCCTTTATAGTTATCTATTTTCAGTATAGTAAATTTATCTTATTGTGAATTAAATTTATCTTATAACGAGTATAAAATAAGTAAATTACAATGTCGTCTATCCATATCATTAACGTAACTGGATTGTTACAGCGATTCGAAATAGTCAAACATTTTCTGGCGTTGCTGCTGGTTCGGCATCCTGCCTAAGCCAGCACCCATATTGTCCTGCATATGATGCACCTTCGATGTAGCCGGAATGGTACAGGTGACGGCGGGGTGTGAGGCTACAAACTTGAGAAAGAACTGACCCCAGCTAGTGCAATCAAACTCCGCCGCCCATGCAGGCAGTTGCTTACCTTTGACACTTCGAAACAGGTCTCCGCGCTGGAATGGACGATTGATCATGGTTGCTATACCACGCTCTGCAGCCAGTGGCAGAATTCTCTGTTCAGCTTTGCGGTTAGCGATGCTGTAACTGAACTGGATAAAATCAATCGGGTAATTTTCCATCACGTACGCCAGTTGATCATGATCATAACCACGATGCGTTGTTATGCCGATGTAGCGGACCTTGCCCTGCTGCTTCCATTCCTTCAGGGTTTTCCAATGAACTTCCCAGTCAAGCAGGTTATGAATCTGATTTAGATCGATCACCGGTCTGCGCAGCAACGCCATTGATTGCTGCATCTGGGCAATGCCCTCTTCCCTTCCTTGTGTCCACACCTTGGTAGCCATAAATAGTGATTGTTTATTCTTAACATTTACCAGCAGGTCACCTAACACCTGCTCTGACGTGCCATACATTGGCGAGGTATCAATGACGGTCCCACCGAGGTCAAAAAATGTTTGCAGCACGTTCGTCAGATTTACACGTGCTTCCTGGTTATTGCCTACATCAAAGGTCCTGGACGACCCCATGCCGATAACAGGAATTTTCTCGCCGCTTGAAGGAATCTTCTTTTTCAACATTGGGACACTGCTGAATGCTGCCAGTGGCAGCCCGCCTGCTGCTGAAGCAATCAAAGCCAGTGCCTGCATAAACTTTCGGCGACTTAATTGTCCATATTCACTATACATAATCTACTACCTCTCAGTTGGATCCATGTTTGATAGATATCCCCGAGCCATCCTGGCTTGCTCTTTGCCCAGGCGATTGGCAAGCAATGCGAATAACCCCGCCAGAGCACAAATAAGACAGGCGATGATGAGACAACACAGAGTTGTGATCGCAGTCCGATATTATCAATATGACCAGACCGGGATGCACCATCGCACAAATTATCTTAATATAAGACTATATACTAGATAATATCGTATAGTTTTTCATGCACAGGTACAGCTCCATCTTTCAAAAACAAACGAAAACAAATTTCCACCATAACAGGGCTACAGTCACCCTGATGCTGCATCTACACTTACAGGCTTATTCCGTGTCAACAGCGGGTAGTTCTCAAGCCGCAATTAATCCTCTCATTCCTGTGCCAGGAATCATACGGGGCACTGGTATCATCCAGGAGAATTAGACATGGCGACAACTTCAAAAAACTCTCAAGATTACGGACAGGATGGGCTCTATATAATATTGATCAGTGTGCACGGCCTGATCCGGGGCAAGAGACTGGAACTCGGCAGGGATGCGGACACTGGCGGCCAGACAAAATATGTACTGGAACTTGCCCACGCACTGTCGCAACGACCGGAAGTCGCCCAGGTCGACCTGCTTACCCGGCTGATTGATGATCAACAGATTGACAGCGACTATGCAGAACCGATAGAAGAACTGGGCGGTGGAGCTCGCATTATTCGAATCAATGCAGGCCCACCCGCGTACATTCCTAAAGAAGAACTCTGGGACCACCTGGATGCTTTTGCCGATAATACGGTAGCCCGCCTGCAAAGCGGCAAAAGGCTTCCTGATCTCATACACAGCCATTATGCCGATGCCGGTTATGTTGGCTCACTGATTGCACATCAACTTGGCATTCCCCTGATTCATACTGGGCACTCACTCGGACGGGTCAAGCGCCGACGACTTCTGGCCGCAGGCCTTGATGCTGATGCGATAGAACAGCGCTATAACATGTCACGAAGGATAGAGGCCGAAGAACAGACTCTCGCCAGTGCAGAAAGAGTTATTACCAGCACCAGCCAGGAAATCGAAGTACAGTACGGCCTTTATGATCACTATCATCCCGAACAGATGCGGGTAGTGCCACCGGGGACAAATCTTCGACAGTTTCATCCGCCTCAGGGTGACGAGTGGCAGACTGGAATTGCTGAAGTGCTTCGCCGTTTTCTGCGAGAACCGGAGAAACCTCTTATCCTGGCCCTTTCCAGACCGGATGCGCGCAAGAACATCAGGTCACTGGTAAAGGCCTATGGTGAATCCAGTGAGCTGAATACAGCAGCAAATCTACTGATTATTGCCGGTAACAGGGATGATATTACCGATCTTGATGAAGGTGCCGAGGAGGTCATGACCGATCTGCTTCTGTTAATCGACCGGTATGATCTCTATGGAAAGGTCGCTTATCCCAAGCATCATTCTGCTGAAGATGTAGCCCTGATCTATCGCCTGACCGCCTCATCAGGCGGTGTATTCGTCAATCCTGCACTGACAGAACCTTTCGGACTCACTTTAATAGAGGCGGCAGCAAGTGGTCTGCCTATCGTCGCGACTGAAGACGGCGGTCCCAGGGACATACTCTCGAACTGTAATAACGGACTCCTCATTGATCCGCTTGATACGGACCAGATAGCAAGCAGCATTCTTAGCCTGTTAAACGACTGGGAAGGCTGGCAAAAACTTTCCACTAATGGTCTGCGTGGTGTGCGTGAGCACTATTCATGGGAGGCCCATGCAAAAAACTATATTGAAGTCGTCCGCCCCATCCTGGATAAGACAGAGATACTGATACGGCCGCCTCAGACCCGGCGACCGATGCTGTACCACGATCGCGCCATCTTCACCGACCTCGATCAAAACCTCTCTGGTGATGCAGACTCCCTGGCAAGACTGGTGAAGAAGCTCCATGATAACCGCAAATGTGCGACCTTCGGGATTGCGACCGGGCGGCGCCTGGATTCTGCCCTGAGGCTAATGAAGCAGCTCAAAGTTCCAGAGCCAGATGTGCTGATCACCAGCGGCGGCACTGAAATACATTACGAACCTGACCTGACCGAAGATGAAAGCTGGAAACGACATATCAATCATCTATGGACACCGGGTGCAGTACGCCGCGCCCTCGACGGCCTCCCGGGTCTAGAACTGCAGCCGAAATCGGAACAAAGCCAGTTCAAAATCAGCTACTTTATCGACCCCCAAAAGGCCCCTTCACTCGAAGAGATCCTCAAGATACTGCACCAGCAGGAGCAGTCCGTTAACGTTATTCTGTCTTTTGGACAATACCTCGATATCCTGCCGATCAGGGCTTCGAAGGGACTCGCGCTGCGTTATTTCGCGGCACGCTGGAATATCCCCCTGGAACAGGTGCTCGCCGCAGGCGGTTCTGGCGCTGATGAAGATATGATGCGCGGCAACACGCTGGCTGTAGTGGTAGGTAATCGTCATGACGAGGAACTCTCCCAGCTGATGGATATTGACCGCATATACTATGCCAAAGATCAATATGCGGGGGGTATTCTGGAGGCACTGGAGCATTATAATTTTTTCGATAAATGCACTGTCCCGGATGCCTCGGACTGCTGATGAATTCTCCACGCCTGTTACTTTGCACCGACCTTGACCGTACGCTGATCCCTAACGGAGAACAGGAAGAATCTCCTGATGCCAGGACCTGTTTCTCACGCCTTGCAGCGAATCAGCAGGTCACTCTTGTCTATGTCACCGGGCGTCACAAGGAGCTTGTCGAAGAAGCCATAGACTCTTATTCACTGCCTGCACCAGACATGGTTATCAGTGACGTTGGCACAATAATCTATGATATCCAGATGAATAACTGGAACCCCTGGAAATCCTGGGAACAAGAGATCAGTCCTCAATGGTCTGGATTTAGCCATGCCGACCTGTACAGGCTATTTCAGAACCTCAGCTCATTGATGCCACAGGAACCTGAAAAGCAGAACACCTATAAACTCAGTTATAACCTTCCCCTTGATGCAAATGTGAATGATCTGATGCATGAAATGGAAGAACTTCTGGGTCGCAATGGCATCCACGCCAGCCTCATCTATAGCATAGACGAAGCTGCGAATGTCGGACTGCTGGATGTGCTGCCGCGTAATGCCACCAAATTACATGCCATTCAGTTTGTTCGCGAGCAAATGGGCGTTTCCCTGCCTGAGACCGTTTTTTCCGGTGATAGCGGAAACGATATGGCCGTACTCGTCAGCGAAATTCAGGGCATACTGGTTGCCAATGCCACGCGAGAGGTTCGCGACCAGGCGAAATCCGAGGCAGCGCAAAACGGCCACACAGGTGCGCTATATATTGCCAAAGGCGGCTACCTGGGAATGAATGGAAACTACAGCGCAGGTATACTCGAAGGCATTGTTCACTACTGTCCCTATGCCCGGCAATGGATAGAGCCTTAACTCATGCATACACACAATAAACTCCGCCCCGTCATTTTTGGTGAAGTCCTGTTCGACTGTTTCCCGGATGGCAGCCGGGTATTGGGAGGCGCGCCATTTAATGTCGCCTGGCACCTTCAGGCCTTTGGTGCCGATCCCCTGTTCATCTCCAGGATCGGTGATGATTCATACGGGCAGGAAATTTTGGCTGCCATGCAGGCCTGGGGCATGGATTGTATGGGTATTCAGACCGACGCTGATCACCCCACAGGCATGGTAGACATTCGCTTCGGCAAGACCGAACATAGCTTCAATATCGTCGATCATAGCGCCTACGACTATATCAGCAGCACCATGCTGCCCCACCTGCCTGATGATTGCATGATCTATCATGGCAGCCTCGCCCTGCGCCACCCGGGCTCTAAACAGGCACTGGACCAGATCAGGCTCATTAACAACTGCCCGGTATTCATCGATATCAATCTTCGGGCCCCATGGTGGCAGGCTAGAGACATCATCTCTATGCTCGACCATGCCACATGGATGAAACTCAATGAAGATGAACTTGCCATCATCTTGCCCGATGCAGACAGCCTGGACCAACAGATCGAACAACTGGTCAGCCGATTTCCTGCAAATCTCTTCGTGATCACCCTGGGGGCCAGGGGCGCCATTGCCATAGATCGCGCAGGCAGTCGTGAATTCATACAACCAGCCAGGGCTCTGGATGTCGTGGATACTGTGGGCGCCGGCGATGCCTTTTGCAGCGTCATACTCCTCGGTATACTCAATGAGTGGCCGCTGCCTGTCATGCTAGAACGCGCGCAGAGCTTTGCCAGTGCTGTGACGGGACTGCGCGGCGCAACCAGTACAGACCCTGCTTTCTATCAGCCTTTTATCTCGGCATGGCGACAGTAATTAATCATCAAACAGCAACAAACCCTAAACAGACGGTAATTCAAACATGTATGAACAGGTCTCCCATTCGCTGTTGAACGAAATCCTTGATGAGCTAAAACCGGAAATCCTGAAACGAGATCTGCGGCATTTTTACACCCGTCTCGGCGCAAATTTTTATGCCATTCATTCGCTCTTCCACCTGCTTTATGGCGGCCGGGAAGATTTCAGGGAACAGATGATTCGCCTGGTTGAGGTCATGGCTATACAGTACATCAAACGCTCGAATGAGCTGGAACAACTGGACATCGAAAGGGAGCAGAACCATAACTGGTTCCTGAGCCAGGAATGGGCAGGCATGGCCCTTTATTCTGACTGTTTTGCCGGCGACCTGAACGGTCTTCGTGACAAACTCAGCTATTTTAATGAACTGGGCATCAATATGGTCCATATCATGCCCATACTCAAATGCCCCGAGGGTGCAAGAGATGGAGGTTATGCGGTCAGCGATTTCCGTGATGTCGATCCCAGGGCCGGCAGCCTTGATGATCTCTCGCAACTGGCCTCTTCAATGCGTAAACGGGGCATGCTGCTGACACTGGATGTTGTCGTGAATCACACTTCTAATGAACATGCATGGGCAGTAAAGGCGCGACAGGGAGAAACCAAATACCAGGATTATTACTATATCTTCCAAAACCGCGAAATTCCTGACATGTTCGAGGAAACTATGCCGGAGATTTTTCCGGAAACCGCCCCAGGAAATTTCACCTGGGATGAAGACATGCAAAAATGGGTGATGACAGTATTCAACGATTACCAGTGGGACCTCAACTACAGTAATCCAGCTGTCTTCATCGAGATGCTGGACATCATCTTATTCTGGTCCAACCAGGGCGCGGATATTATTCGACTTGATGCCGTTGCATTTCTCTGGAAAAAAATTGGCACCACCAGCCAGAATGAACGCGAGGCTCACCTGATCCTGCAGCTGATGAAAGACTGCTGCCAGGTCACCGCCCCCGCTGTTTTATTCATTGCAGAGGCTATTGTCGCGCCCGTTGAGATCACCAAGTATTTTGGCGAAGATGCCATTATTGCCAAGGAATGCGAGATCGCCTACAACGCGACCTATATGGCCCTGCTATGGGATGCTGTAGCAACCAAGAGTACCACTCTGCTGAACCGGGGCATACAAAGCCTGCCCGACAAACTCGACCGCGCAACCTGGTTGAACTACGTACGTTGCCACGATGATATCGGCCTTGGTTTTGATGATGCCGACATACGCCTTTCCGGGTATGAACCCCATGCGCATCGCAAATTCCTGGTTGATTATTTCACCGGGGTTTACGACGATTCACCCGCCAGAGGCCGACCCTTTGGATTCAATAAAAAAAGTGGAGATGTGCGCATCTCGGGCTCACTGTCATCACTTGTAGGACTGGAAGCTGCGCTGGAAAAAGATGATCCTGACGAAATCGACCTGGCCATCAAGATAATTCTGCTGCTGAACAGTATGATATTTTCCTTTGGCGGCATACCACTGCTCTACTACGGCGATGAAATAGGCACCCTGAATGATTATTCTTACCTGGACGACGACCACAAAGCGACAGATAGCCGCTGGTTACACCGCCCAAGGATCAATTGGGACAAGGCAGAATTGCGCTATCAACATGGCAGCGTCGAGCAAAAAATTTTCGATGGCTTGAAAAAAATGATTGCAGCCCGAAAAAGCATCGCTGCATTCGCGGATTTCAATAACCGCGAATTACTCGAGGTGGAGAATCCCCATCTATTTGCATTTCTGCGCACGAACCCGGACAGGCCAGGTGAATCTATCCTGGTAGTAGGGAATTTCGATGATTCTCCCCAATACCTGGACCTGAGCAAACTTGGAAATCGCGGGATATTTGAATATGGGCAAATCAGGGATGCTTATTCTGGAGAGTCTCCGAATTTATTTAAAGACCAGCTGGTCATCCCGCCCTATCATTTTTACTGGCTGACGGATTAGCTCTACGAGGAACTTCTCTGGGTTCAAAGAATGTTGTTTTCTTCTATACCATGTGCACAGCGCTGTTAGCTATAAACAGGAGTGGACAGTTATTAACATTGATCAATCAGTATACCCGCAATAAATATTAGCACTGTCAGTTACCTGAAGCGCCGGAGGCCAGACGCTCCATACACATAATTCATCACGACTTACCTCACGGCTGACTTTTATTTAAGCTTTGTCGCTGAGCCTTCCTGGTTTGCTCTCGTCCCAGGCGATAGGCCAGTAATGCCCATAATCCCGCTAGTGGCACAGCAATCCAGGCAATACCGGATAGTCCCAGGCCAAGGCTGCGCAGACCGGTATATATCCAGGCACTGATCGCGTCGCCACCTCGATATACCGTGGTATCGATGAAATTCTTCGCCTTGTATTTCTCTTCCTGCCCAAGCACCACGTACAGCATCTCCCTTGATGGTCGCATAATAGCGTAGTTCCCTGCCCGGCGAATGATCTGTACCACGGCCAGCACAGCCAGTACCGGAGCTACTGCCAGAGCCATGAACCCGAGAGCCAATAGCAGCGGCACCAGCGCCAGCGTCCACGGCAAACCTAGCCAGCGCACCAGCCGGCCTGTGAAAAACAACTGGATCAGTACCGTCAGCAGGTTGACGGCAAGGTCAATCGAAGCAAACACGGCTGTCCGCTCACTCGGGTCAGAAAATGTGTCGCGAATGATTTGCGCCTGCTGGAAATAGAGAACTGTCGCCAGGGTGGTGAACAGCAACATTAGCAGGGCAATGCCCAGCAGGTATGGCGATTGAAACACCAGGCGTATACCAGCCAGAACACTGCCGCCAAGAGGATTGCCCGTAGACGTACTGATTGTCGTATCAGTATCATCATACGCCATTCGCCAGCGAATCAACTGGCGTATGCAAAACATTGCACACCCGAGCAGCACCGCAGATGCCAGCATCAGGTTTTCAGGACCCAGCGGTTTGACCAGCGTTGCTGTCAGTGCGGGACCAACCAGCGCACCGGCAGTACCGCCGGCAGCGATAAAGCCGAATAATTTGCGTGCCTGGCGATTGCTGAAGATGTCTGTCATGAAACTCCAGAACACCGAGACGACAAAAAGGTTAAATACACTGACCCAGATAAAAAAGCACCGCGCGACCCAGACATCAGCAACATCACTGCTGAAGAGCAGATAAAACATCAGCAGGTTGATAATGAAAAAACCGTACACCATCGGCAGAAAAGTGGCACGCGGGTAGCGCGAGGTGAGCCAGCCGAACAGTGGCACCATAGCGAGCATTGCTATAAATGTGCCGGTAAATAACCACTGCAGATTCTCAACACCGCCAGCCACCCCCATTTCGTCTCGCATCGGGCGCAGAATGTAGTAACTGCATAGCAGAACAAAAAAATAGCAAAAAGCCCACAACATCGCTTTCTGCTCACCCGATTCAACATCAACCAGTCGCTGCAGCTGTAGGTTGATCCAGTTCATACCTGTGCCAGTTTTTTCTGCATATCGCTATTCTACTTTATACCTCGAGGTATGAAAGTACGGAATGCCATGCTATTGAAACGAGTCATCTGGTAGAAAGAGTTCTAAATCGCAAATTATGTTTTTAATTGTTAAAGAGAAATGTATTGTGCGATTGTTCTGTACGTACAAACCAGAAAAGGAATAACATGGATCTATTATGAATGGGCGCGCAGATGCTGGCACAGCAGCTTGGCGGAAATACCAATGGCGATACCTTGCAGAATGTCCTGAATGGTCTGATTGGCGACGGCGACAGCCTGCTGGATTCTCTTGGCGGAATAGACGGTATGGCTAATCTGGCAAAGGGCTTTTATCGCTAACCAGACAAATCAATAACGACTGTTATCTTTCTCCCTTTGTAAAGAGATAACAGTCGTTGCTGCTGAAGCAGTCAACGTTTATTTATACCGTCATATTCATCCATCCGCTTTTTATCTGCGTCAGAAAGCTTTCCATCTTCAGAATCTCGCTTAATTGCAAATCGTATTTCGGAGGCATTCAAATGGATATATGGTTCGCCCATAGACGCATCACGTCTCCAGATTAAATCGCTGCAGCCTTTTATGCCGCAATAGTCTTCTGGCTCACCATATTTTTCAGTCAGTAGCCGTTTGATCTGACTGGTCTCTGCTGGCACAAAAGAGGAATAATCAAGAACATCAGGGTAATCATTAGAATCAAGGTATATCACATAGATATAGCGGAGTTGCTTTGTGTTCCATGCAAATTGCAGTTCTAACCAGTTGAGTCTTTTACCCGCGATCATCTCCGTGCCTGGTTTATTTTTAGTACATTTATATTCACCAAACTTACTCGACTCATCGATCGCACAGCTGAACGATGGATCATTAAGGAATTTACTTAATGGATCACCGAACATGTAATTGTTGAAACCTGTTATTTCCCCAGCAACAACTAGCGGTGAAATCAACAAGCTTAAAACTGTGATTACTAGACATTTCATCGCTACATATTACATTAGCTGTTTCTGCACAAAAATAAAAAACATGATCCGGCATAACGCACCTTATGCACTTTCATTGTCAGTCGCCTGATACCCCTAATAACTTCAGACCGTCAATAAACAGCCCGAATGCTAAAACACATAATACCAGCCCGAGGAAACGCTTAATGTATATGTACACATCACTACTCAAAAATGATTTTGATTTACCAACTAATATAGCCAACAGAATTTTAGACCCTAACAGGAATACATAAAACGCAACAATAAATGCCAAAGGAGCTAACCTGTTTAAATCCTGTGCCTTTGTCATGATTGGAGCACCGACACTAAGCCAGAACAAATAGGGGTATGGACTAAGGACATTCGCTAATATCCCTTTTGTTAAGGATGTTGGCTTTGCTTCCTGAAAGTTGGTCTCATTTGTTTTTGAACTCAAGCTATCATAAGCCAGGAATAATACAAAACAACCACCGATCAACGAAAAAATCCCCAGTATGTTATTGAAATTCGATAGCTGAGAGAAAACGTAAACAGATAGAATAATTATTGGAAAATCAGTAATTATTGGGGCGATAGAAACTTTAATTCCAGCTTTAATACCATGCTCAAGCGTTTCAGAAACAACCAGAGTCAATAATGGCCCCGGGGTAAAACCTGCAGACAAACCTAATATAATTCCGATAGTTAAGTAATAAACCATTTCTCATACCATGCCACGGTTTACATATAAACCCGAGTAAAATTTTTTTGTCTATGATGCATGCCGCAGAAGCCTTTTACGGTGTGATCTATCTGCAACTTAATTCGATGGCTATTTCTGAAAATATTATCCAGATAGCATACTCGTAAAAAGGCACGAAATGGTATCTAGTGAATTATTAAAATCAGGTTTGATATGCCGTTTTACATTCCATCTTTTATCTAAAGATAAAGCGTTGCATTAATTAGTTGAAACCACCACTTAATGCAGTTATTTTCATTAATAGTGCCAGGAGCTTTATCATCCTCATCCACACAGGCCTGCTATTCTTGATTTCCCTGAAATACTTTATGCGTTGATGAGCATAACCATAGCATGTAAATGAGGCTTCATGGCCTGTGTTCGTTTCGCCACATAACTGGCTCCATCCCCGACCAGCGCCGGAATGTACGGGTAAACATGCAAGTTTCCGTATAGCCTGATGCGAAGGCGGAAAATACCCTCGAAGTGGCTGAAATAAGCCATCCCGCTGCCGATGGTAATGATATAGTCTACGAGTACAAGTTGATTGAGGGCGTGATGCCTGCAGCGGCGGTGCAACCGCTTGACTCATTGACTGGATCGGCGTCGGAGGCGGCTTCCACGATGCCGTCGCGGTGCAGGGTTGCGCTAGCAAGGCAGTCATGACAGGAGTTGCACTCTCGCCATCTGGCAAGCCAACTGACATAAGAGGAAAATATAAATGAAAATACCAAGTCCGAAGACAGCTGCCGCGTTTATGGTGACCGCCGCAATGGTGGCAGCTATTGCAGTCCCATCTGCGGTTCACGCGGAGATGGCGACCGGGGTGAACCCCGCTGCCACTCAAATGCTGAAAAGCATGACCGACTATCTTGGCAGTCTGCAGCAGTTCAGCGTGCACACCGAGAACACCCTTGAGGACCTGCTTGACTCCGGACAGAGGGTAGATATCGACGTCTCGGCAAATGTCATCATCAGTCGTCCGAACAAACTGCGTGCTGAACGTAAAGGCGTGGTCAGTCAGACCTTCTACTACGATGGCAAGAACCTGACGCTGTACGACCCGGACGTGAATGTTTATGCGACGGAATCCGCTCCCGGTACCATTGAGGAGACGCTAGACTTTGCAAGGGAGTCACTCGGCCTTATCGTGCCAGTGGCCGATCTTGTGTACCGCAACAACTATGCATTGCTGATGCAGGATGTGATCTCTGCGGTTATAGTCGACAAGGCGGTGATCAACGGGGCCGTGTGTACACACCTGGCTTTCCATCGTCCGGATGTCGATTTCCAGGTATGGGTTCGGGAAGGCGAGCAGCCTCTACCGTGCAAGTATGTTGTCACTGATACCAGTACACCTGCACTGATCAGTGTCTCAACAGTCATGAGCGAATGGAATGTCGCACCGGCGGCGACCGATGACAGCTTCAAATTCGTTCCACCTGAAGGGGCCATGACGATCACATTCATGCCACTCAACACACGCAGCACCGCTAAATGATCAGGAGCAAGCAAATGAAGACGATTCTCAAGACTATGGTGCTCAGCCTTTGTACTGGGCTGCTATTTCTACTCGATCTATCTGTAACGCCTGAAACTCAGCTGCCCGTTGAGCTGTCGCTGGTAGCCGAAGCACATGCTATCTTAGGTGTTCGACGTCGTGCCTTTCGCCGGGGTGCAATCATAGGCAGCGCAGCAGCGGCAACCACTGCCATTGCCGTCGAGAGCAAGCAGCCCGCGGTGATAGTTGCACCGGCGCCAGCGGCTGCACCGGCGCCAGCGGCTGCACCAGCTGCTACCGGCAAGCCTTTGCCGCTGGGGACTGTTGTACATGCCCTGCCTGCAGGCTGTACTTCCACGCCGGTTGGTGGGGTAGACTACTATTACTGCAGCGGTAACTTCTACCGGGCAGCGTTTCAGGGTAATAGCCTGGTGTACGTGACAGCTAAGCCCTGAGTGCGACTCTAGCTAAAAATCAGTTTCGGTGATTAGCGATTAGTTGATAGAAATCGATTTCACATACTTATAGCGGTATGCGTGCAGCGGCTATCATGTTCGCCGTCCTTTTGCAGTTCTGGGCATCTTTGCCAACTCAATAAATCGTCTTAAATCGACCAGGCAGTTCAATCCAACATTTTTCTAATGAACTCTCCAGGCATCCCTGAGTGATACCGGACCACTGCGTAAACGCGCGGTTGAATTCACTTACGTCCTCGTAGCTGCGTGCTTTGCGATCTCTGGACGGGACATAGTCGTTTCAGAGAGTGACTGCTGGCTCACTATTAGACACAGTTTCCCTAGTTCCTGGCCAACAAGCCGGTTGCTTCCGTCTTGAGTCGCCGCAGCAGTGTTCTTTCGCGTATACCAGGTTGTCAGGGGTCATTATCACTACCTGGGAGAACTCCACAAAAAAACCACCATAAGGCGGCTGTTAAATGTCTTCTTTCGGGTAAATCCAATCTCCAAATATATTGAATTACTTTGTCTCATTTGTTACGTCTTGCGCCATTCGCCAGGTCATCTGATGAGACAAATTTTCTCTTACGGAGTATGTTTCATATCTTTGAGAACGGAGTATGTTTAATATCCTGGAGAACTTCGTTTATTTCTCCAATTAATCTCATGTTGTTTGGTAGTGTTGCATTAGAGTCTTGTGAGATTAACCACATCTTGACCTTGCATAGCATAGATTCCAACTCATTTATTTTCGTATCAACTTCATCTGCAAAGTAAACATCTCTTATACTGCCAGACAATTGAAATCGTTCCATGTCATCAGACATAATGTTCTCCAACTAACTTTATACACTTTTTGTGTTTGGTAAGCAGATTAAAGACATGCTCAGTGCTAACTCTCATAACATGGTGAGATAAATTATAGGTACAGTCTCAAGCAGTTTCTTGGCGATATACACTAAATTAATAAACAGGGCAAAACGTGACTATGTCAGGTCACACACATTGCAAATTAATTGGCTGGAAATTTCTGTACTGACTCAGGACAGACAGAAATTATGCCCCGCAATGTCGACGTCCAGGTTCACTAAAAAGTGTGCACTTCACTTAAGCAGTTCTGCTAATTGCATAAGTTTTAAAGTCTGAATCATATGTAGTGATTTAGCTCTGTCTTCTTCATGATCTTTATGTGTGTGGTGCTTCTGCACATAATGCTGTTTATAAATTTTGAGTTTCCATGCGTCACGGTTCATCTTAAATACCCCCATCTATTACTAATAACCATAGTTTATGAAATGGAAATATCAAGTAGACATGGATTTCCCCTATAGGAGTTCTTTGTAGAAATTCATAGTGATGTAAATATCTGGCTCTTTCACACTGCATAGAAATTGAAATGAAGTCAGTGTTTGAGGTGAATAAGGCTACATTCTTTTCACAATATAGTGGCATCCTTGTCACATTGTTTTACATAATTGAGGATTCTTT
Organism: Arenicellales bacterium; assembly: GCA_029287855.1. Taxonomy (GTDB): domain Bacteria; phylum Pseudomonadota; class Gammaproteobacteria; order BMS3Bbin11; family BMS3Bbin11; genus BMS3Bbin11. The sequence continues at coordinate 20,106 of JARFQI010000149.1, forward strand.
TCTCGGTTATCGACCGGGGATCATAAAGCACAAAGAACCCAGTCGTAACTCTTTTATTGAAACGTGCCACTACTACGCCATCAATGACTCCAACTTCTTCTACAAGTTTTTCACGCTGTACTTGAAGCAGGTCTGGATGGGTTTGTATCATAATTGCATTATTCATTATTATTCTCATCTGCAGAAAAGTCCTGCACTCCTGCTAACAAGCCTAGTAGATGAATTGCAGATTTCCAGTTCTGCCAGGCAAAGAAAAGCCGGGTTTTTCGAGGGCTGGGCTAATATCAAATAAAACAGAAGGAAGAAATATGATGGTGGTCTTTTATGCTCAGACTGATTCTCACTCCTGGACCTAGATCAATATTAGCAGCTTGAACAGGTAGAAATGATAGCAACTTAAATAGTTTAATGATGATAATATAAAGCTACGCGAATTTACCAGTTCAGTTTGTGTTTGACGTTAATCCTGTGACCATGATTGACGAATGACCTCTATAGATTGTTGTCTCAATCGATCATTGCATCAAATACATATGATCACTCTGCTGGTATTTAAATTCAACAACTGATGCCCCTTCGACCAGAGTATCTCATAGCGGCTGCTTGATTCTCACCTATTGTCTGTTCTCGCTGGAATACGCCATCAGAAGTAGAAACGATCAAGACTTTCCCATATTTATTTGATTTCATCCTGAATCTTATGCCCTACAGGGCGCTTGCATTCTCTGTGAACGAACAAAAAATACTGACAAATGGTAATAATGCATGGATGAGTGG
>JARFQI010000198.1 GCA_029287855.1 Arenicellales bacterium
TGCAGCGGCTGTCAGAGAGTATTTTGCACGAAGACAAATCGCTGATCATTCTGAATAAACCGGCTGGGATGGCAGTGCACGGCGGTAGCGGCATCAGTTATGGTGTGATTGAGGCCTTCCGCCAATTACGGCCTGACTGCCATTTCCTTGAGCTGGTGCACCGCCTGGATCGGGAAACCTCAGGCTGCCTGGTGCTGGCAAAAAAACGTTCTGCCCTGGTGCGAATGCATGAAATGCTCAGGCGCGAACACGGCAAGAGCATGGATAAGACCTATACGGCGCTGTTGCGTGGCGTCTGGCAGGGCAAAAAGAAGAAAATTAATGCCCCGCTTGAGGTCAATAGTCGGCAATCGGGTGAACGTTTTGTTACCGTGTCAGAAAATGGTAAGCCGGCAACTAGTATATTTGTACCGGAGAAGAACTTTCCAAGGGCCAATGCGGCCCTGGTCAGTATCAAGCTGCTTACCGGTCGTACTCACCAGGCGCGTGTCCATGCACAATCAATAGATCAACCGATTGCGGGCGATGATCGATATGGCGACCGGGCCTTCAATCGACGAATGAAACTGGATGGGCTGAAACGACTTTTTTTACACGCCAGCAGGATCCGCTTCAAGCATCCGCTTGATGGCAAAGCCATTGATATTGAGGCACCGTTACCCGAACCGCTGGCCGAGCTACTGGAAAACCTTTCATGACACTTGATAAGAGCAAGAATTACGACCTGATCATTTTTGACTGGGACGGCACCTTAATGGATTCTGAAAGTAAAATTATCAATTGTTTTAGAAAGGCAGCCGAAGATATTGAAATTGTTTACCCGGGAGATGAATCAGTACGAAATATTATAGGCCTGGGACTGAAAGAAGCCCTTGCTGTGCTGATGCCGAATTACAGTAACACGATTCAACAACAGCTAGTCGATAGATACCGTGAACATTTTCTGTACCTCGATGATACTGAAATGTTGCTGTTCGAGGGCGTAGAAAAGGGGTTAAGGCAGCTGCAGAGTGATGACTATTCACTTGCCATTGCCACTGGCAAAGCGAGGATAGGTCTGGATAAAGTTCTCGAACATACACAATTACGTGAACATTTTGTTACCAGCCGCTGTGCCGATGAGGCGAAATCCAAACCCCACCCCCGCATGGTCCTCGATATTCTAACTGAAACCGGGGTGACGGCTGACAGGGCAATTGTAGTCGGTGATACAACCTATGATATAGAGATGGCACATCGGGCAAATACCGATGCTCTTGCCGTTTGTTATGGTGTACATCAACGTGAGAAACTAATAGCGCAACAGCCGATAGATTGCGTTGATGATTTTGCAGCAGTTCTGCAGTGGTTTTTATAAAATATTCATCCCAAATAATTTGCCTGGAAACAGTACAGAGTTTTAAAAATGACATCGGATAAAAGCAAATCAAGTAGTGACAAACTCGACCAAATAGTTGCCGAAGCGCATCGCAACAAAGATAAACGAGAGCAGGGATATCGGGAAAAAGCGCTTAAAATGTACCCGTGGATCTGCGGCAGGTGCTCACGTGAATTCACCCAGGAGAACGTCCGTGAACTGACAGTCCATCACCGTAACCATGATCATGATGACAACCCGGAAGACGGCAGCAACTGGGAACTACTATGTGTTTATTGCCACGATAATGAGCATTCTCGTCTGATCGATGGAGAATATGGAGAAGTCAGCTCCGGTTCTCAGAAGACCAAAGAAGCGACACACAATCCTTTTGCCGGGCTTGCGGGGCTGATAAAAGAGAAGAAGGATTGATTTGTAGAAGTTTTAAGCTCCAAGTTCCAAAAGGAAAGAGGAGAGAATTATCCGCTATCTAGTTACCGGGACCAGGTAGCGGCTAATTCCTGAACCCGGAAAATATGAATTCACTTTATACCAGGTGTAGATCGATTGCGGCCACTATGTCGTCACAGGCCTCTGCACAGGCTTTGCATTCATGATGCTGCTCATGCTTGCGGCACTCCTTCGCGCAATCTTTGCAAACCTTTTCACAGATAACAGAATACTCTTTGATGTAACTCGAATTTGCTGCCAGAAGATAGGAAAATGCGCCGCAAATTTCCTGCATTTCATGCACTTTCATTGCACAGTCTGCCAGTGATGTATCGCCTTCTGTAAAACTTACCAGGCAGTGCGCAATGCAGCGCTGGCCCTTGTCGAGACAGGTATTGGCGGCGCTTAATACATCAGGCTGCTGGGCTGTGTGTTTGCTGTGGTCGTGACCCGACATGGCGGCATTGACTGTTCCCGTATAAGCTAAACCTGCTGCTGCCCCGATACCAAGCAGTACATCGCGACGACTGATGCTGTTGTCTGTTTTCTCTTACTTCTTAAATGGTTTTTCTTTTGTCATGGTTGTTCTTCTTGGTTGTTTAAAAATTGTCAATATACTGTCTGTGAGCAAAAAATCAACAAGCCCTTGTCGCTACCTTTTTTTGCTTTTAGCTGCACATGCATGAGCATTTGAGTGATGAATATCCATATACCCCTGATGCCTGCATAAAATTAATTGCCAATATCTGACATTTATCAAAGTTTCAATATTACCACTTACTTATAATCGAAAATTCGAATATCCAGACTGAATACCTGAATCATCGCCGGCTGCAGTGTTACTTTCACGGCAGGTAAATTAACCAGGTAAGACGTCAGATACTTGCTTGATTGAGGCGCACTAAATACTGGAAAGAGATAATGAGTGAAATAAATTACATTGCTGCTTTTTTAATCGGACTGCTGGGATCAACACATTGTATTGGTATGTGCGGTGGTATTGTCGGTGCGCTGACCATGGGACTGCCTGGAGATGTGCGACAGTCATCGTTAAAGTTGATGCCTTATCTGCTCACCTATAATGCCGGTCGTTTACTAAGTTACACATTTGCCGGCCTGCTTATTGGTTTGCTGAGCGCCTCTGCCAGTAATTTTTTTCAAATTGGGAAGTTTCCCATTGGAGGCATTGTAGGTGGCCTGTTCATGATTGCCCTGGGTATTTATATTGCTGGCTGGTGGCAGACAATGGCGCCGCTAGAAAAGCTGGGCGGTCATTTCTGGCGTCTGATAGAACCTCTGGGGCGGCGCTTTATGCCGGTTAAAACACTGCCTCATGCCTTTAGCCTTGGACTGTTGTGGGGCTGGTTGCCCTGCGGGCTTGTTTACAGCACACTGGCCTGGTCTGCGACCTCCGGCGATGCAGTAAAAAGCGCCTTGCTAATGCTGGCCTTCGGTCTCGGCACGCTGCCGATGTTATTAGCCATGGGGGGACTGGCTGAGAAGCTGCAACGTTTAACCAGGAATAAAAAGATCAGGTACCTTGCCGGCATCATCCTGATTGTTTTTGGTGCGATGATTTTAACCAAAGCCTTCAGCGGCGGGCATCACCATGCTATGCAAAATGACATGCAGCACAGTGAGCAACAACACATGCAGCATAAGATGTAGCTGTTAATAATCCTTTCTAATTAAATATGAGTATCAGATTTTTGGGAAATAACGCCTTTTGGTCATAAGCCCGCGGGCATGTATTCAACAAGAAGTACGCTAAGGTCACGCCCACATTATATCAACCAACACACTGGTATTAAGAAGAATGACGATTTTCCACTTCCTGCGGGGGCCTTACCTGTTCCTTCTTGGTGTCTCAGTAATCCTGCACGTTTTACTTGCTTTTTTTTCACCCGATCCGAATGGCTATGTCTACGATTTTTACTCTGATGCCATAATTCTGCTGTATGAAAACGGCCAGATCCCGGCCGCTGATGCTTGCTGGGTCTGCTACCATCCGCCGTTGTTGCCAATTCTGGGGGCAGGGCTATTCCAACTGGTGGACTGGTTTGGTGGTGGTAGGCAAGCCCAACTGTTCAGCGTCGCTTTTTTTCTGAATATTCTCTCACTGGTATTTGCCATATATTCATTCGCCATCTATCAACAATATCGAAAGAACGTGGATCTCGACCTTGTTCTTTGGGGATTACTGCTATTTTTGCCAGTTACTTTTATTTCAGCCTTCAGTATTGAGGCAGATCTCCTAGTGGCCACTTTCATTGTTGCCTCAACTTACTATTTCATTCAGTTTCTAAGTAAAGAAGAATACACGGCACTGATTCTGGCTGCCGTGATGGTCGCCCTTGCAGCCATGACTAAATACTCGGGTGTTGTTATTGCTGTCTATTTTGGTGGCGTGCTGCTGGCACGTTATTTAAGGCATTGTGACTCCAGGTTGTTAAAACAGGGCCTGGTCTATGCCGCTGTTGTATTTCTCGTCGGCAGTTACCCATACATGAAAAACCTGGCAATAGAAGGCACGCCTATTGTTGGAAATCAGGACTGGAATACGGGCAAAAAGTATTATGATAGTTATGATTTCACCAGCTTTAGCATCAAGCGTGTAGTCGATGTATTTACGGACCCGAAAGATGCCAAGCTGAAGTATTTTCCTGCTTATAACAATGAAGTGCTAACCTCTCACTATGGCCAGTTGTGGACCGATTTCAGTTTTTATACCAAGGCTCATCGGCATGGTCAGTGGAATCATCGTGAAGGGGGGGATATTTATACTGGAAAATATATGCCGGTCTGGTTGCTTTGGTGCATACTCATCGCTGGGCTGGTTCCGGTAATTGCCGGAGCAGGAGGCTTTATTGCTCTTGTTATTACGCGCGAAGCGCTGTTGTTGCTGGGTATGTTTATTCTGACGGTTGCCATCTATATCGACTGGTTTTTAGGGTTTAACTGGTTTATGCTAAAAACGAAATATCTTCTATACCTGCTGCCGCTATGGCTGATCGCCATAAACAAAATGGGCTCATATATCCCCGTAAAATTATTTAAGGTCGGACTGCTCCCGGCAGTATTCTTTTCGGCGATTTATGGCTTTTATTTCGCCGTATTCTGACCCGAAAAAAACCAGATACGTAACACGGTATGCTTGTCATTGACCATCAAATGACATTCACGCCAAAGTTTTCCAGCATTCGAATCAGCCGAATCAGCGGCAGCCCGATAAGGGTATTGGGATCTTCACCTTCAAAGCGCTCCAGCAGGGCGATGCCTAGCCCTTCTGATTTGACACTGCCTGCACAATGGTAGGGCTGCTCTTTGTGCAGGTAGGACTCAAGCTGCTGCTCTGAGAGGTTCCTGAATACCACCTGGAATGGAATGACTTCTGTCTGTGCCTCACCGGTGTCGGCATTTACCAGTGATAAACCTGTGTAAAGCATGATCTCTTGACCATTGGCCTCTCTCAATTGCTGCATGGCTCTATCATGAGTATGAGGTTTACCAACTATCTTGCCGCCATGTACTGCCACCTGATCAGAACCAATCACCAGGCTGCCCGGGTTATTGTTGGCTACTGAACGGGCTTTCTCAACGGCCAGGCGTTCGACCAGTTGTTGCGGTGTTTCATTTTCCAGCGGCGTTTCATCAATATCGGGTGCTTCAACACGGAAAGGGATTTTCAGCCGTTGCAGTAGTTCACGTCGATAAATTGACGTAGAACCCAGGATCAATTCAGGGTGGCTAGTCATATCTGGTTTTATCCTTCTTCAGGTTTACCTGATGGGCGAAATTCGATCATTCAAGACTACTCCTTGCTTGTCAATCAAGCCGTTTTTATCCGGTTATCAAAATGCCTGTAATGCCATTTAAGTAATATTGGCGGCATTATTGTGGTTGTCGCTATCACCATCACTATGCCCGCGTAAATGTTGTTGTTGAAAATCCCGGCCGACCTGCCTAGCTCGGCAAAAATCAGTCCAACTTCACCCCTTGGAATCATAGCCAGGCCGATAGCAATTCGCTCGTTTAAAGGTAATGGCAGCAGTAGGGCGCCACTCATTTTACTTATTATGGCGATCAACAATAAAGAGAAAAAGAAAAACCAGATAAAGCTGACAGACCAGTCTATGGCAGAAAGATCCAGAGACAGACCAACCATGACAAAGAAAATGGGTGTCAGTAATTGAATAATGGGCTTCATGTGAATTTCAATTCGCCTGGCAAATATCGGGTCATTGCTGATAGCTATACCAAGCGGCAGGAAAAACCGCCGGGAAAGTGCAAGGCCGGCAGCAAAACCGCCCATCAGTTCAGGTGCACCAATTGCATGCGCCAGCCAGGCAAAGAACAGTACCAGCGAAACTATTGTCACCGGGATCATGCCGGGTATTTCGCTGGCACTTTCAAAGCGCTTGATCAGCAGCGAAATAGATTTCGCAAGAACAGGTGCAACCATGAAGAAGATGCCGATAAATAGTAAGACTTTACTGGCATTCACCAGGTTGACTCCCCCTCCTGTAGAAAATTCATAGAGCAACGACAGCAGGACGACACCCAGTACATCATCAATGACTGCCGCACCGAGAACGACCTGGGCCTCAGGGCTGGACTTCCTTCTCAAGTCGCCAAGCACCCGAAGGGTGATGCCAATGCTGGTGGCAGTTAAAGTGCCGCCAATAAACATCGAAATCAGGGCAGGTTGTTGAAAGAGATAATGACTGACCAGGTAACCGAGCAGGAATGGCAGTATGAAACCACTGAAAGCAACAATTACCGCCTTGTTGCCGGCTTTCACCAGTTTGCTGACATCTGTGTCCAGTCCCACCTCGAACAGCAGCATGATGATGCCAATCTCGGCCAGCAGGTGCAGTACCTCAGTGGGCTCAATCAGGCCAAGCAGGCTGGGCCCCAGGACAATACCGGCGATCAGTTCTCCGACGACCGGAGGTATCTTGATACGGCTGGCAAGCTCACCGAATAAGCGCGCAGTCAACAGGATAATGACGATGTTGAGAAATATATGGTGTGTGGCCATCTGTTCATTATCGCCAAAGCGACTCAGATACACCAATGTAAACCTGATAAGTGACTGATTTTCAGATATTTCTGCCTGCATCGATATGGCAGGGAATAAGCATATTTGCTTTGACACTAAGCAATGGAATCCGTATCATTGCGCGGTTTAATTTTATTAATAGATTTGTACATCATTGTGCCGGATTTATAAGTGCGCAGCTGATGGCAATTCCAAGCACAGACAGGGTTAATCCAATGGCAGTACAACAAAATCGCAAAACTCCTTCAAAACGTGGCATGCGTCGGGCGCATGACAGCCTGAGCAATCCGGCACTGACAACTGATCCGGTAACTGGTGAAACTCATCGTCGCCATCACATCACCGCGGATGGTTTCTATAAAGGACGCAAGCTCGTCAGCACTGACGCAGATTAGTTACCTCGGCTTTTAAGCACAGCAGTCGAGCAAGAACGTGACTATAACGATAGCGATTGATGCCCATGGTGGTGATCACGGCGTATCCGTCACAGTACCGGCTGCATTATCTGCAATAGATACTCATTCAGACCTGTCAATTATTCTGGTAGGTCAGCAGCAGGCACTGGCAGACCAACTGGCTGTAAACAATAGCCGTCATACTGACCGGGTCAGCATCCACAATGCTACACAGATAGTAGGCATGGATGAATCACCGGCGAGTGCAATGCGTGGCAAGAAAGACTCTTCCATGCGAGTTGCTATCAACCTGGTTAAGGAAGGCCGGGCTGATGCGTGCATTAGTGCGGGTAATACCGGTGCCCTGATGGCAACCGCTCGATTTGTCCTGAAAACCCTTCCAGGTATCAGTCGACCCGCCATTATTACGGCCATACCGACCATGCATGGTCATGTCCATTTGCTTGATCTCGGTGCCAATGTCGATAGCCCGGCAGAAGTGCTGCAGCAGTTCGGTATTATGGGCTCTATCCTCGTCCAGTCAGTTGAGGGCATTGCTGCTCCTAAAATTGGCTTATTAAATATCGGCCATGAAGATCTCAAAGGCAATGAAACTGTTAAAGCTGCCGCTGAATTACTGAAAAGCAGTCCGATAAACTATGTTGGTTTCATTGAAGGCAATGATATTTTTACAAGGGACCTTGATGTTGTTGTCTGTGATGGTTTTGTTGGGAACGTAGCACTCAAGACCATTGAAGGCCTGGCGCAAATGATCACTTCTATGATGAAGGAAGAATTCAACAGAAATTTCCTGACTAAACTGGCTGGTTTATTCGCAATGCCTGTTATTAAGGCCCTGCGCCGGCGTCTTGATAATCGTCGCTATAATGGTGCGACATTACTGGGGCTAGGTGGAATAGTAATTAAAAGTCATGGCAGTGCTGATGTCTACGCCTACAGCCAGGCCATAAGTGAAGGATATCGTGAGGCAGAGCACCGGATAACCAATGAAATAACAAAGGTACTGGCTTCAACTGATTTCAAAAATCAGTCACAGTAACATCAATATAGCGAGCATTTATATAAATGAGTGAAGCAGGTATGATTTATTCCAGAATTATAGGTACAGGCGGCTATTTGCCAGAAAAAATCCTGACCAATGCCGATCTCGAGAATATGGTCGACACCAGTGACGAATGGATAGTCTCGCGCACGGGGATAAAAGAGCGTCATATTGCAGCTGAAGGTGAAACTACCTGCGATATGGCATTTGAAGCATCTCGTCAGGCGATGGAGAGTGCCGGTATCATTCATTCTGATATTGATCTGATTATTGTCGCTACTACTACACCTGACCTGATATTTCCTTCAACTGCCTGTTTACTGCAGGAAAGACTGGGCATCCACGGCTGCCCGGCATTTGACATTCAGGCGGTTTGTACAGGATTTGTTTATGCCCTTGCTGTCGCCGATAAATTTATCAAAAGCGGAAGTTCGAAACGTGCACTGGTTGTCGGTTCGGAAACCATTTCGCGCATTATCGACTGGACAGATAGAGGCACCAGCATCCTGTTTGGGGATGGAGCAGGTGCCGTAATCATTGAAGCATCAGATGAACCCGGCATAATTTCAGCGCATATCCACTCAGATGGGCAATTCAAGAATTTGCTACAGGTACCAACAGGTGTTTCCAGAAATTATCAGGATGTTATTGAAGGCAATGCTTATATCGAAATGAAAGGCAATGAAGTGTTCCGCATGGCCGTCAACACCTTAGGTCGGATAGTTGATGAAACACTTGATCACAATAAGATGAAAAAGTCTGACATTGACTGGCTGGTACCGCACCAGGCAAATATTCGAATCATAAATGCTACGGCTAAAAAACTCGGTATGTCTCTGGACAATGTTGTCGTCACAGTAGACCGTCATGGTAATACCTCTGCGGCATCGGTGCCGCTTGCTCTGGACGAAGCCGTACGCGATGGTCGTATTAAAAAGGGCGAGACCGTCATGCTTGAGGCGTTTGGTGGCGGTTTTACCTGGGGTTCAGTTCTGCTCAAGATGTGACACTGAAACATCTAAGAGAAATATAAGATTAAACAAAGGTTCATAGTATATGAGTACAGCATTTATATTTCCTGGCCAGGGCTCACAATCCATCGGCATGATGAATGCGCTGGCTGAATCCGGCACATTAATTCAGGACACATTCAGCGAAGCCTCATCCGTTCTTGGTTATGATTTATGGGAACTGGTCAATGACGGCCCTGTTGAAAAACTAAACTCGACTGAATACACACAGCCCGCAATGTTGACCGCGGGTGTCGCCACCTGGCGTGCATGGCTGGAAGCAGGAGGAACGGCGCCCGCTTTAATGGCAGGCCATAGTCTTGGTGAATATACGGCCCTGGTGTGTGCCGGTGTGTTAAATTTTTCTGATGCGGTTTCCCTGGTTTCAGATCGCGCCCATTTCATGCAGCAGGCGGTGCCGGAGGGTGAGGGTGCAATGGCAGCCATTCTCGGTCTGGATGATGACGAAGTTACTACACTGTGCCAGCAAAACGCTGCCGGTGAAGTTCTGCAGGCGGTTAATTATAATGCCCCCGGACAGGTGGTAGTCGCCGGCAGTGCCGCTGCAGTGGGTCGGCTGGTTGAGAATGCCAAAGCTGCAGGTGCAAAGCGTGCACTGTTGCTGCCTGTTAGTGTCCCTTCACATTGCGCCCTGATGCAACCAGCATCCGACCGTATGGCTGAAAGGCTGAAACAAGTGTCCATCTCTCAAGCTCAGATCCCCGTTATTCATAATGTGAATGTGCAGACGGCGTCTGATGACGACGAACTGCGTCAGCTGCTGGCACGACAGATATCTGAACCTGTGCGCTGGGTAGAAACTATCAACAGCATGAATGAGAAGGGTGTTTCGCAACTGATTGAGTGTGGTCCGGGCAAGGTGCTTTGCGGATTAAGCAAGCGAATTAATCGAGATATGAGTTGTATCCCATTGATTACAAAAGATTCTATTGTTAACACACTGGAGACTGAATAATGAAACTTGAAGGCAAGATTGCCCTGGTTACCGGTGCATCACGGGGAATCGGTGCAGCAATCGCAGACACCCTGGCGGCCAACGGAGCCTATGTTATTGGCACGGCAACCAGTGAAAACGGCGCATCTGCGATTGATGCCCGTCTCAAATCAGCGGGTTATGAAGGAGCCGGTATTGTCTTGAATGTGGCCTCGCAGGAGTCAATAGATGAAGCGATAAAGACCTGTGCTGAGCTCAAAGGTGCGCCAACCATTCTGGTCAATAATGCAGGTATTACTCGCGACAACCTGCTGATGCGTATGAAAGAAGATGAATGGCAGGACATCATGGATACCAATCTGTCATCAGTCTATCGCATGAGCAAGGCAGTATTACGCGGTATGATGAAAGCCAAACAGGGCAGGATTATTAGCGTAACCTCCGTAGTCGGCGCCACAGGTAATCCCGGGCAGGCCAATTACTCGGCGGCTAAGGCCGGCGTAGCAGGTTTCAGCAGGGCAATGGCCCGCGAGGTGGCATCACGAAATATTACTGTGAATACCGTAGCGCCAGGCTTCATCGACACAGACATGACCCGTGCGCTGCCTGATGAGCAGCGTGAAAAACTAATCAAGGACATACCGCTTTCCCGCCTCGGAACTGCTGAAGATATTGCAGCCGCAGTGTTATTCCTGGCTTCTGATGACGCTTCATATATCACTGGAACAGAAATACATGTAAACGGCGGTATGTATATGGGGTAGAATTACTACCCAACGGGCAGTCCCGGTTGGACTGCCAATTACAAATATGGTATCTATGCGATACTGAGCATTTTTGTCTTATTAAAGTTTTATTACAGAGGAAAAAAATAAAATGAGTAGTGTTGAAGAACGCGTCAAGAAAATTGTTGCAGAGCAACTGAGTACCAGCGAAGATCAAATTTCCAATACATCTTCCTTTGTCGATGATCTGGGCGCAGATTCACTCGACACGGTGGAACTGGTTATGGCTCTCGAAGAAGAATTTGACCTCGAGATTCCAGATGATGAAGCAGAGAAGATCACTACTGTACAGCAGGCTGTCGATCACATTAATGCTGCGACAAGCTAATATTTAAGATTAGAAATAAGCCGCTGCTCCATTTTGGACGGCGGCTTTTTTTCTGACTATAGAATATTCGAATAAATTCATAAAAATTCCGAGAGAAATCAAGTGAGTAAGCGTCGTGTTGTCATAACTGGTATTGGTATCCATTCCCCTGTTGGCCTGGGACTGGAAAGCAACTGGCAGAATATTATTGCCGGGCAAAGTGGAATCAGCACTATTGAAAGCTTTGATACAACGTCAATGCCTGCATCTATTGCAGGACAGATTCTGGATTTTGACCCTGAAAACTGGATGGACAAAAAAGACTGTCGGAAAATGGACCGTTTTATTCAACTGGGCATGGCTGCTGGTCTGGATGCAAAGGCTGATTCGGGCCTGGAAATTACAGAAGAAAATGCTGACAGGGTCGGTGTTCATATCGGTGCAGGTATTGGTGGATTGACTACCATAGAAATTCAGACAAAAACGTTCTTTGAACGTGGCCCGCGACGCATATCACCGTTCTATATTCCCAGCAGTATTATCAATATGATATCCGGCAACCTCTCCATCAGCCTGGGAGCCAGAGGGCCAAATCTTGCTATAGTCACCGCCTGTGCGACCGGCACCCATTCCATTGGAGATGCCGCCAGGCTGATTGAATATGGCGATGCCGATGTCATGTTTGCAGGTGGTGCTGAAAGTTCAATTACCCGGACTGCTATGGCAGGTTTTGGAAATGCAAAAACACTCAGCACACGCAATGATGATCCCGAAGGGGCTTCACGTCCATGGGACATGGGTCGTGATGGCTTTGTCATGGGTGAGGGGGCTGCTGTTATGGTCCTTGAAGAGTATGAACACGCACGAAAACGCGGTGCACAAATCTATGCGGAACTGGCAGGTTTCGGGCTTAGTGGCGATGCCTATCATATGACCAGCCCGCTGCCTGATGGCGCTGGTGCGGCGCGCTGTATGGCAAACGCCATGCGCAATGCCGGTGTCAATCCTGAGCAAGTTAACTACATCAATGCACATGGCACTTCTACACCGCTGGGTGATGTTGCAGAAACCAGAGCGGTGAAGCTGGCTATGGGTAAACATGCCGATACAGTCGCAGTCAGCTCAACTAAATCTATGACCGGCCACCTGCTGGGTGCAGCGGGAGCAATTGAGGCTGTATATACCACTCTGGCGATAAAACACCAGGTTGCTCCACCGACGATTAACCTTGATGATCCTGATCCTGAATGTGACCTGGATTATGTACCAGGTGCTGCAAGAGATATGAAGATTGATGCCGCGATGACGAATTCTTTTGGATTTGGCGGTACCAATGGCACCCTGATCATGAAGCGCATGTCCTGAGCAATTGATCTCTTGGCATCACCTTGCCTGGTAAGACAACTCAACGACTGCCCTGATCTGTTTGATCTCGCAGAACACTACCCTCAACGATATCCCTACCTGCTCGAGAATAGCGGTGAGGCCAGCGACCTTGGACGTTACGATATCCTGTTTGCCTTTCCCGGTTCACAACTCGTTTGTCTCGCTGACGGCAGAGTACTGCTTGATGAAGAAGCGCAGGAGAGCTCGCAGTTCCTGCATCAGCTTGATGAAATCTACAAACAGAATGAAAGTAAATCATCGACTTCTTCCGTTGATGGACTGCCTTTCTGTGGTGGCTGGTTCCTCTACCTTGGCTATGAACTGTCATCTGAGATAGAACCTGTGCTGCAGTCATCTCTGCATCGTCCAGAATTGCCACGAGCAATGATGACTGAGATCCCTGCAGGGATTGTACGCGACAGGAAAACCGGAGAGGACTACGCCTTTGCCTCGGGAGAAAATGCAACAGAGCTTCTCGATAAAGTCGTTAATGATGCTCTCACATTATCAGGCAATCAAATCTGCGAATTAGCAAATGAAAAACTATCTATCTGCACCATAGAGGAGGAGCAGAGTGATCGTTACCTCTCCTGTGTCAGAAAGGTTAAGGATTATATCCGCGACGGAGATGTGTTCCAGGTCAATCTCTCACGTCGGTGGCAGGTTGACTGTAAAGATGGCCAACCGGCAACAGATGCCTGGCGCAGACTTCGTAACTGCAACCCGGCACCATTCGCCGCCTGGGCAAGGCTTGATGATAAAACGACGTTGCTGTCATCTTCACCCGAACGTCTTCTGGAACAGCGCTCGGGAGTTGTCCGCACGCGCCCGATAGCAGGCACTTACCCGCGCAGTGAAGACCAGGCTACAGACGATGAGCTCTCTGCCGAACTGCTGCTGCATCCGAAAGAACGTGCCGAACATATTATGCTGGTTGACCTTGAACGGAACGATCTTGGTCGCATTTGCCAGCCTGGTACAATCCGGGTCGATAACCTGATGGTGCTGGAAACCTATGCCCATGTACACCACATAGTCTCTGATGTCAGCGGCAAATTGAAAGCAGCAGTGTCGCCGGGTGATATTATTCGTGCTGTATTTCCAGGAGGGACCATCACAGGATGCCCAAAAGTGCGCTGCATGGAAATTATTGCAGAACTTGAGACAGAGGCGCGTGATGCCTACACCGGTTCAGTCGGATATCTGTGTCACAATGGTGACATGGATCTGAATATTCTCATCAGAACGATTACCCACAAGGATAATCACTACACCTTTCGCGCCGGTGCAGGCATTGTTGCTGATTCAGACCCGCTACGGGAACTGCATGAGACCCGCTCCAAGGCGATCGGGATGCAGAAAATCTTTTCTTTGAATCAGACCAGAAAATGAAGTCTCATCAGAAAATAATCCTGGTAAATGGTGAGCAATCATCTTCGATCGATGTCAACGATCGCGGCCTGCAATTCGGTGACGGAGTATTCGAGACTATACGAGTTCACCAGGGAAGACCGGTCTGGTGGCAACAGCATATGGACCGTTTGCTCGAAGGCTGTCGACGCTTGCGCTTTACCCATCTACCGGATGATGAAGTATTACGAGCGGAAGCCAATGAATTATCAGCAGGCTGTCTCACTGGCGCGTTAAAAATAATTGTCACCCGGGGTGCTTCCAGCAGCGGTTATGCTGCACCGGCAGATATCATGCCAAACCGGGTGTTGCAGCTGAGTTCTGGTACCAGGCATCAGTCAAAATCAGGACAGGGTATTATGCTCGGTGTAAGTGAACAACGAATTACCGGCAGCCAGCAATTGTCAGGTATCAAACATCTCAACCGACTGGAGCAGGTGCTTGCACGAATGCAGTGCCAGGCTGAAGGCTGGGGTGAGTGCATCATGCTGGATATTGAGGATAAAGTCGTTGAAGGAAGCATGAGCAATCTCTTTATCTGGCAGCAAGACAGATTACTGACACCATTGCTTGGCCAGACAGGTATTAGAGGCATATGCCGTGAAAGAATCATGTCAGTGGCAGCAGCACAAGGAATAGATGTGCAGCAGTGTCAACTTGGTCTTGATGATCTGCAAAAGAGTGATGGTCTGTTCGTCTGCAACAGCCTGATCGGCATCTGGCCGGTTGTCAAATATGCTGGCAGGACATTCGATGCTGGCGCAAATACACGCCTCTTGCAGGCGCAACTTGAGGCAGAGATATGTTCAGCAGAGTGATCTTAATTATCATCATTCTGTCTGCGCTGGCAGGCCTGTTCGCGAGTTACTGGCTGCAGGATGCAGAAACGCGTGTTGTCAGTGATGAAGCGCGCATAATCAAAGTCGACAAAGGTACATCAATGCGCGGTTTCGCTGAGCATCTTGTCAATGAGGGTATACTGGAAGAAAAATGGTCGTTTTTGTTCTGGGCGCGTTACCGGGACCTGGCTTCATCCTTAAAAGCAGGTGAATACCAGGTACCTGCCGGAGCAACGATGAGTGATTTGCTGCAACTGGTAACCAGCGGCAAAGTCATAGATTATCCGGTAACCTTTATTGAAGGCTGGAATTTCAAACAGCTACGAGAAGCCCTGTCAAAACAGAAAAACCTGCGCCAGTTGATTGCAAAGCTTGATGATCAGGCAATCATGAAAGAGATTGGTGCTGAAGGGGTGCATCCCGAAGGCCGTTTCTACCCAGACACCTACCACTATACTGCGACCATGAGCGATATTGATATATTGCGGCAGTCTTATGGAAAAATGGCGGATTTCCTGAGCCAGCAATGGGAACGTCGTGAGGAAGGGCTGCCGTTAGAGAGCAAAGAGCAGGCGCTGATACTTGCTTCAATTATTGAAAAAGAAACGGGTGCCACGGAAGAACGGCCGCTAATCGCCGGTGTTTTTATCAATCGCCTGCGAAAAGGCATGCGCTTGCAGACAGATCCAACCGTAATCTATGGCATGGGTGATGCTTACAAAGGGAATATTCGCAAAAAGGATTTACTGACGGATACGCCATACAATACCTATACGCGATCAGGTTTACCACCTACACCAATTGCCATGCCAGGTGGAGATGCAATTCATTCAGCTTTGCACCCTGCTAAAACAAAAGCCCTTTACTTTGTTGCTAAGGGCAATGGTGAGCATAAATTTTCATCAACGCTTACTGAACATAATGAAGCTGTGATTAAATATCAGCTAAAAGGACGACGTAAAAACTTCTCATCGTATAGCAATGCAGCCGATAAACAATAAACCCTCATCGAATTAAATAATGTCTGGAAAATTTATCACTCTCGAAGGTGGCGAAGGTGCAGGCAAAACCACCTGCCTCAAGCATATCGAGAAGCTCATCAGGCACGCCGGGATTGATCTCTGTGTCACCAGGGAACCTGGCGGTACCAGGACCGGCGAGAAAATACGCGAGATACTGCTTGATCGTGGCAACATTGATATTCTCGATGAAACAGAGCTGATACTGATGTTTGCAGCGCGTGCGCAGCACTTGAATGAATTGATCCGTCCCACCCTGGCTGCAGAAACATGGGTATTATGTGATCGCTTTACAGATGCCACCTATGCCTACCAGGGGGGTGGCAGGGGCATCAGTAAAGAGCGTATAGCTGAGCTGGAGCAATGGGTGCAACAAGGTTTAAAACCGGATCTGACATTACTGCTGGATTTACCTGTGGAAGTGGGATTGCAGCGGGCAGGTCAACGCAGTACTCCGGATCGATTTGAATCCGAAGACGTCGCTTTCATGCAAAGAATGCGATCATCTTACCTGGATATTGCCGCGCGTGAGCCCGAGAGAGTGAAAATCATCGATTCATCACAGCCGTTGGAGAATGTGTTGTTACAGATTGATCATATATTCACTGAAGTTCTGGCAGGGTGACTCGAATGAGTGGCGGTGATTTATTACCCTGGACACAGACTGCCTTCGATGCTTTTTTCATCACTCAGGATAGACAGGCC
>JARFQI010000158.1 GCA_029287855.1 Arenicellales bacterium
AGCAAGATGGGCTGAACATCCCCTGTCCTCATTTCTTTTGCTTGCTAGTATGTGGCTGGCATTCACAGTACTAATTATTGGCCTGAGGCAGTGGGGGCGAAGAAATAAAGACCCAAAATTAACAACGGTAAGAGCCGAGGCATGATTCTTTCTGATATTCGCGACTACCTGCAGCATCGCGGCCAGTCGACCCTGGCAGATATCGCCCTGCATTTTGACATTGAGCCGGATGCAGCGCGCGGCATGCTGGATATCTGGATCAAAAAAGGAAAGCTGCAACGCCGTTCTGCCACCGGTTCCTGCGGTACCAGCTGTTCGCAGTGCGATACTGCTGCAACCGAAATCTATGTCTGGAAATCAAGTTCATTATCGGTGGAACTGCCGCTTCCTGCGGATTGTAGTCACTCGAGTAACTAGTTGGGTTTGTTTGTGCTGGCGCACGGTTGCATGTTTTCGACGTCCCAAGCGTGTATATATTCAATCCTCCGATTGAATTGTTATTTGTTTTCGCCCTTTATGGGCGAGTGACTTTTCTTTGCTTATCCAAAGAAAAGTCACCAAAAGAAAAGATACCCAATATGCCCGCCCTACGGGTTCCCTGCGATGCTCGAATGAGCCAGCGGGATGTGAAACTCGCTAACCGCTCAGACAGTCACATCCCGAACCCTCCGGCTCATCCTGTGCTTCTCGGCGAGCCTGAACGGGAGGTTTAAGGTCAAGGACAAAGGACTAAAGACAAAGGCTCAAAGACTTAAGTCAAAACACGAACATCTCCGTCATTCCGGCATGTCTTTAGCCGGAATCCATTTTTTTTAAGACTCTGGATGCCGGCCTGCGCCTGTACGACGGTTGCGTGGTCGGAAGGGTTGTACTTTCATGTCAGGCTCCTCCAGTCCGGTTTTGACCTTGTTTTTGATCTTTATATCCCTTTTGTTTTGTCGAGCACTGTAGGCTTAGAGTGGAATAGCGCGAGGACTGTCTGAGCGCAGCGAGTTCCGCAGCGCCCGCTCTAAGCTGAAGCGCACAGAGCAGCCGAAGGCCAACACAGTAGGGTGGCCTTTCTTTTAGACCCTTTTCTTTGGCCACTGAAAGAAAAGATACTCGCCCATAAAGGGCGAAACACCTAAGTAAACTCAAGATATAACATTAAAAATTACACACATGAAATAGCGAACAATCCAGAAAAAAATCTAAAAACAAATTAAACAAATTTTTGCTGGAATACTCACAGTGAAGCACATAACCCAGCACAAAAAGGAAAACCAATAAAACAGGAAAAATCTGTCGATATTTCAATCGTCTGAAGGTGTGCATATGTCTGCTCGCTCGTGCTAGAATCTGTGAGTTTATAAGGGTATTCAGATAAGAGTCCTGCAGGGTGCGATTTAAGGGGCCACGGATACCTGATCTTGCCGGTTTGTCGGCTAATAATAAGCGGAAAATAAATGGAATCATTCGCCAGGGAAACAATCCCCAGTAACCTTGATCAGGAGATGCGTCAGTCCTATCTGGACTATGCGATGAGTGTCATTGTCGGGCGTGCTTTACCCGATGTGCGGGACGGCTTGAAGCCCGTCCATCGACGCGTGCTCTATGCCATGCATGAGCTCAATAACGACTGGAACAAACCCTACAAGAAATCAGCACGTGTCGTCGGTGATGTGATTGGTAAATATCACCCGCATGGCGATACGGCGGTGTATGACACTATTGTGCGTATGGCCCAGCCTTTTTCCATGCGTCATATGCTGGTTGATGGCCAGGGTAACTTTGGCTCGGTTGATGGTGATTCGCCGGCAGCTATGCGTTATACCGAAATCAGGCTATCACGCATTGCCCATGAATTGCTGGCTGATCTTGATCGCGAAACGGTTGATTTTGGGCCCAACTACGATGAGACAGAGACCCAGCCGCTGGTCATGCCCACGCGGGTTCCCAATTTACTCGTCAATGGATCTGCCGGTATTGCCGTTGGTATGGCGACCACTATCCCGCCACATAATTTACGCGAAGTAGTCAACGCCTGCCTGGCAATGATCGACGATGAAGACATCGCTCTAGACGGGTTGATGGAGCATATCTCCGGTCCGGATTTCCCTACAGGCGGAATCATCAATGGGGCGACAGGGATTTTACAGGCTTATAAGACTGGCCGTGGGCGGATTCATGTCCGTGCAAAAATAGATATCGAGCCGCTGGGTAAGCATGAAGATCGTCATGCACTGGTCATTACAGAACTGCCCTACACCGTCAATAAAGCACGCCTGCTGGAAAAAATAGCTCTGCTGGTTCGCGACAAGAAGATTACCAGTATTTCAGATCTTCGTGATGAATCCGATAAAGACGGCATGCGCGCAGTGATTGAGCTTAAGCGCGGAGAAGTACCTGAAGTCGTATTGAATAATTTGTACCAGATGACCAGCATGCAGTTGGTGATTGGCATCAATATGGTGGCCCTGGTCAACAACCAGCCACGCCTGTTTTCATTGCGCGAAATGCTCGAGGAATTTATCAAGCACCGTCGCGAAGTTGTGACCCGGCGTACTATTTATGATTTGCGCAAAGCAAGAGAACGGGCCCATCTGCTCGAAGGCCTGGCGATTGCGCTGAATAATATTGATCCCATAATTGCCTTGATCAAAGCTGCACCTAGTCCTGCTGAGGCGAAAGTACAGTTGCAGGCGAAGGACTGGGAAGCGGGTATCGTCTCCGGCATGCTGGAACGAGCAGGCGCGGCAATGTCGCGCCCGGATGATCTGCCTGCAGATGTCGGCATGCTTGAAGGCAGGTATCGCCTGTCGGAGAAACAGGCACAGGCAATTTTGGATTTGCGCCTGCACCGGCTGACCGGGCTCGAACAGGAAAAGATTATCGCTGAGTACGAGACGGTACTGGATCGTATCGCCGAACTGCTGGATATATTGAACAATTTTGAACGGCTGATGGAAGTCATCACAGAAGAACTGATTGAAATCCGCGACAAGTACGGTGATGAGCGTCGAACCGAGATTGTTCAGAGCTACGAAGACCTCACTGATGAAGATCTGATTGCAGAAGAGGACATGGTGGTAACTATCTCACATAGCGGCTATGCCAAGTCACAGCCGTTGGAAGATTATAGTGCCCAACGCAGGGGCGGTCGCGGCAAGAGCGCGACAAAAGTTAAAGAAGAAGACTTTGTCGAAACCATGTTTGTTGCCAACACGCACGATACGATTCTGTGTTTTTCAACTTCCGGTAAGGTCTACTGGAAAAAGGTCTACATGCTGCCACAGGCAGGTCGAATGGCCCGCGGTCGGCCATTGAATAACCTTCTTCCTCTGGATGAGGATGAGCAGATCACAGCGATATTGCCAATTCGTGAATACGAGGAAGACAAGTATGTCTTCATGGCAATGGCAGATGGCCTGGTGAAAAAGACACCGTTAGTGGATTTTTCACGCCCAAGAAACAGCGGTATTCGTGCCGTTGACCTGGATGGCGACAGGCGTCTGGTTGGTGTTGGCATCACAGATGGCAACAAAGACATACTGCTATTTTCAAACTCTGGCAAGGCGGTAAGGTTTGATGAAGCTGCTGTTCGGGCCATGGGCCGTACAGCCAGGGGTGTGCGTGGTATCAAAATGGCGGAAGGTGATTCTGTAATATCGCTGATTATCGTCGATCCTGAAAGCGATGCAACGAAGTCTGTTCTGACGTCAACAATTCGTGGTTATGGTAAGCGAACATTGTTGGAAAATTATCCTCGGAAAGGGCGCGCCACCAAGGGTGTCATCTCTATCCAGACATCAGATAGGAACGGTGATGTGGTTGCTGCTGAACTGGTCGAAGAAGGCGACGAGGCGATGCTGATCACCAGCGGCGGTACCTTGATTCGTACTCGCATCGTTGAGATATCCATTATGAGTCGAAACACTCAGGGTGTTCGACTGATTGGGCTTGGGAAAAATGAAGACCTGGTCAGTCTCGCCAGGGTATGTGAATCAGAAGATGACAAAACAGATGATGAAAATGCTTCAGAGGAAGAACCAGATAGTACTTCATCAGACTAAAACGTGAACTAGCAGCAGAACTGACATTAAGAGAACAACGATTATGAGCAGAATTTATAATTTTAGCGCCGGCCCGGCGACCTTGCCTCTGAGCGTACTGGAACAGGCGCAACAGGAGATGACTGACTGGCACGGTTGCGGGATGTCAGTGATGGAAATGAGCCATCGAGGCAAGGAGTTCATTTCTATAGCAGAAAAGGCGGAGGCAGACCTGCGCGAAGTGATGGAAATTCCTGATCATTACAAGGTGCTATTTCTGCAGGGTGGTGCTTCCAGCCAGTTTGCCATGGTACCCCTGAATTTGATGGGAAAAAGCCGAAAGGCCGACTATTTTGATACCGGCGCCTGGTCGGCCAAGGCCATTAAAGAGGCGGCCAGGTATGGCCATGTGAATATTGTTGCGAGCAGCAAAGAGCAGTCTTATACGACCATTCCCGATCCGGCGCTGTGTGAGTACACTGAAAATGCGGCTTACGTACACTACACGCCTAATGAAACCATTGGCGGACTGGAGTTTGATACGATACCTGACACAGGTGATACTCCTCTGGTGGCAGACATGTCATCAACCATTCTTTCGCGTCCAGTCGATGTGAGCCGCTATGGCATCATCTACGCAGGCGCGCAGAAAAATATTGGTCCAGCCGGTCTGACGATTGTCATCGTGCGTGAGGACCTGGTCGGATTGGCAGGAAGCAATACACCTGCGATGATGGATTATGCCGTCCATGAAAAGGCAGAGTCGATGTACAACACGCCACCAACCTATTCCTGGTACGTCGCCGGCCTGGTATTTGAATGGCTACTTAAGAATGGAGGCCTCACTACAATGGCGGAGGTCAATGAACGCAAAGCAACAGCTCTTTACGATTGCATCGACAGCTCCGGGGGATTTTACACTAACCCGATCGACAAGCCATATCGGTCATGGATGAATGTCCCGTTTGTAATGGCAGACAGTAGTCTGGACGGACAGTTTCTTGCTGGCGCTGCTGAAGCCGGCCTGGTACAGCTCAAAGGCCATCGTTCTGTTGGGGGTATGCGAGCGAGTATCTATAATGCGATGCCTGAAGAAGGGGTTGATGCACTGATCGGCTTTATGCAGGACTTCCAGGTAAAGAACGGATAAAGGTAATAAGAGAAAACAAAGAGCCAGGGCGAAAGTCTAAGGCCTGATTTTTTTGAAATATCATCAAATAGCTAGAGAACATAATGCACAAAATACTCACGTTGAACAACATCTCCCCGGTTGGACTGGAAAAACTGCCGAAGACGCTTTATAACTTTGGCCCGGAGATTGAGGATCCTGAAGCTATTATTCTACGTTCTTTCAAGATGCATGACATGGAAATTCCAGAATCCCTGCTCGCTGTTGGTCGTGCGGGTGCGGGTGTTAATAATATTCCTGTCGACAAGTTGACTGAGATGGGGATCCCGGTTTTCAATGCGCCAGGTGCCAATGCCAATGCCGTTAAGGAACTTGTGGTTGCAGGATTGCTGCTGGCATTTCGCAACATCTGCGAGGCCTGGGATTATGTGCGAAACCTGGATAGCAGCGATGCGGCCGCGATGTCGAAATCGGTAGAAGAGGGGAAAAAGAGGTATGCCGGCTACGAACTGCCAGGGCGCACTATCGGTGTTGTCGGTCTCGGTGCAATCGGCCGCTCAGTTGCAAATGTTTGCCTGAACCTTGGTATGAATGTTGTTGGTTATGATCCCAGCCTGACCGTCGAGGGCGCCTGGAAGCTGTCCTCGGAAGTAGAGCGTGCCAATAGTCTCGAAGTATTGCTGAATAAGGTTGATGTTGTGACTTTTCATGTGCCGCTGATCGATATCACACGCAACATGATCAATGAAGAGCGCGTGGCGCTGATGAAACCGGGTGCAGTGATACTTAATTTTGCCAGAGATGGCATCGTCGATGATGTTGCTGTTGTCCGTGCTCTTGATGCAGGGCGCATACAGGCTTATGTCTGTGATTTCCCCAGCCCTGAACTGGCTGGTTGTGAAAAGGTCATTGCACTGCCTCACCTCGGTGCATCGACGGCTGAAGCAGAAGACAATTGTGCAATCATGGTGGCAAATCAGCTGCGTGATTTCATTGAGAACGGCAATATTACAAATTCAGTTAATTTCCCTGACGTTAAAATGTCTAAGGAAGCCGTCAACCGGCTGATAGTTACGCATGCAAACATACCTAATATGCTCGGCCAGATTTCGACTGCAATGGCAGCAAATGATATTAATATCCGTGACATGATTAATCAGAGCCATGCTGATATCGCCTATACCCTTGTCGATACCGACAGTGTAATTCCTGACAATGCAAAAAAAGCGGTTTGCGAGATTGAGGGAGTGAAAAAGGTCCGCGTTGTTTGAGTAATGAGATCCCAGGAGTTATGACTACATCGGCAAAAGATTTGAAGCAGCTGCGTGATCGGATTGATGCGCTGGATGAGAAAATTCTCAGACTCTTCAATGAGCGGGCTGCGATTGCCATTGATGTTGCGGAGGCCAAACGATCACAGGGCGAGACAGGAAGCTTCTATCGACCCGAACGTGAAGCCGATGTCCTTCGTCACGTTGTTGACAACAACAGGGGCCCGCTAAAAGACAACGACGTTGCGCATTTGTTTCGTGCCCTGATGTCAGCCTGCCTCTCTGCCGAGGCACCGCTGACCGTCGGTTTTCTCGGTCCTGAAGGTACCTACTCGCATGCAGCCGCTCTGAAGCACTTTGGCTACGCTATAAAAATCATTCCATTAGCATCTATTGATGATGTTTTTCGTGAGGTGGAAGCGGGGGCTGCAAACTTTGGGGTTGTTCCTATTGAGAACTCAACCGAAGGTGTGATTAGTAATACCCTGGATAACTTTGTCGATTCGCCGCTTAAAGTGTGTGGTGAAGTTTCGCTGCGTATTCATCATCATTTACTGACAAAATCAGATTCACTGCAGTCGATTAAACGGATCTATTCGCACCAGCAGTCGCTGGCACAATGTCGGCGATGGCTGGCGGCAAATCTTCCCCAGGTGGAGCAGGTGAATGTCAGCAGTAATGCCGAGGCGGCCAGGCGTGCTGCAGAAGATGCATCAGCGGCGGCGATTGCCGGAGAGCAGGCGGGTGAGCTGTATAAACTGACATCGCTGGTTTCAAACATTGAAGATGACCCAAACAATACAACACGTTTCCTGGTGATAGGTGATATCGACACCCATGCCACCGGAGAAGACAAAACCAGCATTATGGTTTCAAGCCGGAATGAAGCGGGTGCATTATATGAATTGCTGGCACCACTGGCGCGACACAAGGTCAGCATGAGTAAAATTGAGTCCCGACCCTCACCTCGTGGTATGTGGGAATATGTTTTTTTTCTTGATCTCGAAGGGCATGTCTCCGAGCCTGCGATTTCTGGTGTGCTGGAAGAAATTAGCCAGCAGGCGGTGATGCTGAAACTGCTTGGATCCTACCCGAAGTCTGTGCTGGACTTTTGAGCGGTCTGGGTTAAGAAATGAGTGTAAACCTTTATGATCTGGCGACCCCGGGAGTCCAGAAAATAAGCCCCTACCAGCCCGGCAGGCCGGCTGAAGAAGTAGCGGCTGAATTTGGTATAGATAAACCTGTCAAGCTGGCATCCAATGAGAATCCGTTAGGTCCATCGCTTCTGGCGCTTAACGCCATGCAGGCTGTGCATGACCTCGCGCGTTACCCTGACGGCAGCGGGGCCGCATTAAAAAATAAAATAGCGGTGCGTCACCAGCTAGATGTTGCTTGCATCACATTGGGTAATGGTTCCAATGACATCCTCGAATTGATTACCCGCGCCTTCGTCAACCCTGGTGATGAGGTGATATTTAGTCAGCATGCTTTCGCCGTATACCCGCTGGCGACGCTGGCAGTAAGCGGCAAACCCGTTGAAACAACGGCACTGAACTGGGGCAACGATCTGCAGGCGATTGTTGAGGCTATAACGGATCGCAGCAAAGTAATTTTCATTGCCAATCCGAATAACCCCACGGGTACCTGGCTTACCGGAGCAGAATTAAAGTCATTTATGGACCAGGTTCCGCAGCAGGTGATCGTAGTGATCGATGAGGCTTATGCAGAGTACGCCACTGAGGATGCCTATCCCGGTTACCCGGATTGCACTCAGTGGTTATCCGATTACCCCAACCTGCTGGTGACCCGGACCTTTTCCAAGATTTTTGGACTCGCAGGGCTTCGCGTAGGTTACGGTGTTTCTTCGCCTGAACTGGCTGACTTTCTCAATCGGGTGCGGCAGCCTTTTAATGTAAATTCTCTTGCTCTGATAGCTGCTGAAGCGGCACTTGATGACGATCATCACGTCAAGCGCAGCAGAGAGATGAACCGTGCTGGAATGGTTTATTTAGCCGCTGCATGCAAAACGCGGGGTTTGGGCTTTATTCCCTCCGCTGGTAATTTCCTCGCTATTGATTTTTCCAGGCCTGCAGAAGGGATTTTCAAGTCGATGATGCAGCAGGGAGTCATAGTCAGGCCTATTAGTAATTACGGTATGCCGGATTTCCTTCGTGTGACGATTGGGACAGAGGATGAAAACAGGCGATTTATCGAGGTTCTCGACAGGGTGATGGAAACTGATGTCTGAATGCAGTTTCGGACACGTAGTGATTATGGGTGTCGGCCTGATTGGCGGTTCACTCGCACGTGCACTGAAAGAGCATGATGCCGTAAGCCAGATTACCGGCGTTGCGCGCAGCAGAGAAACTCTTGATCTGGCGCTAGAACTGGGCGTTATAGACAACGCAGAAAGTGACCCGGTGATGGCAATGAAAGATGCAGATTTAGTCGTAATCGCTACTCCTGTTTCGACGATTGGACCACTGCTAGCATCTATTGCAGACCATATACCCGCACATTGTGTCATCACAGATGCTGGTAGCGTTAAAGGCAGTGTTGCCAATGCCGCGCGCCAGGCACTGGGTGAGAAGATAGATTGCTTCGTGCCCGGGCACCCGATAGCAGGTACTGAGAATTCGGGTGTTGCCGCTTCATTTGCAGAATTATTCATTGACCACCGTGTCATTCTGACGCCACTTGATGAAAACAGTGAAACCGACATCAGCCTGGTGCAGGCAATGTGGGAAGTGTGCGGTGCCAGGGTAGTTAGAATGTCCGTCGATGACCATGATGCGATGCTGGCGGCAACCAGCCATCTGCCGCATTTGCTGGCTTTTTCGCTGGTAGATTTTCTCTCCCAGCAACAGCGTCATGAAGAAATATTTGCCAATACAGCCGGCGGCTTCCGCGATTTTACCCGTATTGCGGCCAGCAGCCCTGTGATGTGGCGAGATATCTGCCTGGCGAACAAAGATGAACTGATTCCGCTGCTAGGTTCAATGGAAAAACAGCTAGCCAGCTACAGGTCAATGCTGCAGGATTCAGAGGGAGATCAGCTGGAGCAGGCATTTCAGCGCGCCAAGGCCGCACGGGATAAACTTCCGAAAATCACTAAGTCTGGCGACGATCACTGAATGTGTGAAACTACAAAACTAATCATGGTTGAACTGGAGTTATAAGTGAGCAAGCGTTTCATCGTTAGTCCGGGAGGCAAACTGTCCGGGTCTATGCAGGTGCCGGGTGACAAATCCATGTCACATCGTTCAGTCATCTTTGGTGCACTGGCTGAAGGTACTACCCATGTTAGCGGGCTACTGGAGGGTGAAGATGTCCTGGCGACCATCGCTGCCTTTCGTGCCATGGGTGTCAATATCGAAGGTCCTGATGAAGGTCGCCTGGTGATTCACGGAGCAGGACTGCACGGATTACAGAAACCTCAACATGACCTTGATATGGGAAACTCAGGAACTGCCATGCGCCTGCTGTCAGGCCTTTTGTCAGGCCAGTCCTTTGCTACTCGGCTGATCGGTGATAAATCACTGTCGGCAAGGCCAATGCGCCGTGTCGTCGATCCACTGAGCGAGATGGGGGCAAAGATATCAACAGCAGAAGGTGGTACGCCGCCATTGCAGATCGAACCCATAGACAGTCTACATGCCATTAATTACCAGATGCCGATGGCCAGCGCCCAGGTGAAATCCTGCCTGTTGCTTGCAGGTCTCTATGCGGAAGGCAAAACCTGTGTGACCGAGCCCGCGCCGACCAGAGACCATACCGAACGAATGCTACGTGGGTTTGGCTATCCAGTGACCAGTGATGGCGCCAGGGTCTGCCTTGAGCCGGGTTTTCGGCTGGCAGCTACTGACATGATGGTCCCTGGAGATATCTCGTCAGCAGCTTTTTTTATCGTTGGTTCAACGATTTCAAAGGATTCCAGAATTGAGATAAAGAATGTCGGAATTAACCCGACAAGAACGGGGATCCTCTTTATACTCAAGCAGATGGGTGCGGACATTGAGCTAAAAAATGAACGTACCATCGGTGGTGAACCGGTCGCTGACCTGGTTGTTCAGTCAGCACCACTGCATGGTATTCATGTTGATGAAAAGCATGTACCGCTCGCTATTGATGAATTTCCTGCGATCCTGGTGGCTGCGGCATGTGCCAGCGGTGAGACTGTGCTGAGCGGAGCAGAAGAACTGAGAGTAAAAGAGTCAGACCGGATCGCGGTTATGGCCAGAGGCCTGGCGAATATCGGTATTGATGTTATAGAGACACCTGATGGTATGCGTGTGCAAGGTGGTCAGATACAGGGTGGGGCTGTCGATAGCCACGGTGATCATCGCATTGCCATGGCATTTGCCATGGCTGCATTGCAGAGCAACGCAGAAATCCAAATTGATGACTGTGATAATGTCGCCACCTCATTTCCAGATTTCCAGGCTCTGGCTGGTAGCTGCGGGCTGGGTATCAGGGTGATTAATACATGACAGATATACCGGTCATTACCATTGACGGACCTAGTGGTTCTGGCAAAGGCACTATTAGCCAGCGACTGGCCAGCAGTCTCGGCTGGCATTACCTTGATTCTGGTGCTATTTATCGTGCCCTGGCCTATGCTGTAGACCAGGCAGGCTTCACTGTTGACGATAATAAGCAACAGATTGAAGAACTGGCCCGTGAGTTAAAGCTAAGCTTTCAACCATCTGCGGATGGCGGTGCGGAAGTGTTGCTGGACAATGTGAATATTACATCATCTATACGTACCGAGGAGTGCGGGGCGATGGCATCAGTACTCGCCGCAGACGGTGACATACGCGCAGCGCTGTTACAACGTCAGCGGGATTTTCGCCAGTTGCCAGGGCTGGTTGCAGATGGACGAGATATGGGTACGGTGGTGTTTCCGGATGCCACACACAAAATTTTTCTGACGGCTTCTGCGCAGGTTCGTGCAGAACGAAGATATCAGCAGTTGAAGGAAAGTGGGATTAATGATAGCATCCCGCGTCTTTTTACGGTGATTTCAGAACGCGATGCACGAGATGCAAGTCGTTCGAATTCACCATTAACTCCCGCAGCAGACGCGATTGTGCTGGATACGTCCGAAATGAGCCTCGAACAGGTGATTGGACAAGTCAGGCAGCAAGTCGGGTACCAAGGTCTGTAATCGAAGAGCACATCTGCCAGCAGTGCAGCTGCCTTCAGCGGATAAATTCACCAATGCCCGCCAATATTTTGGGGCTGTACCCGACACAGACAAACCGAGTTGTATTTATACCATGAGTGAAACATTTGCTGAATTACTGGAACAGAGCCTTTCCAAGGCTGAGATGCGTTCTGGAGAAGTAACGATCGGACAGGTCGTTGATGTCAATGATGACTACGTAATCGTTAATGCCGGCCTGAAGACTGAAGGCGAAATCCCTGCAGTTGAATTTAAAGATGCCGATGGCGTTCTGACAGTAAAAGTAGGCGACAATGTAGAAGTTGCAATCGAATCAATTGAAGACGGTACAGGCGCAACTCGCCTGTCTCGTGAAAAAGCCATCCGTGCCCGTGCCTGGGAAGATCTTGAAAAAGACCATGAAGAGAATGCCATCGTTATCGGTCGCATTACCGGCAAGGTTAAAGGCGGCTTTACTGTAGGTCTCGGATCAATCCGCGCCTTCCTGCCAGGTTCACTGGTTGACGTTCGTCCTGTTAAGGATGCTACCTACCTTGAAGGTAAGGACCTGGAATTCAAGATCATCAAAATTGATCGTCCGCGCAACAATGTCGTGGTATCCCGCAGGGCAGTGGTAGAGAAGGAAATGACCGCTGAACGCGATGCATTACTGGAGAATATGGAAGAAGGCCAGATCGTCAAGGGTATCATTAAAAATTTGACCGACTATGGTGCATTTGTCAACCTTGGCGGTATTGATGGCCTGTTGCATATCACTGATATTTCCTGGAAGCGTGTGAAGCATCCTTCAGAAGTATTAACTGTAGGCGATGAAATCGAAGCTCGTGTTTTGAAATTCGACAAGGAGCGTAACCGTGTTTCTCTTGGACTGAAGCAGACTGAGGAAGATCCATGGGGCGATCTGCCACGCCGCTATCCACGTGACACACGTATTATTGGCAAGGTCACCAATGTCACCGATTACGGTGCGTTCGTAGAAATTGAAGAAGGCGTTGAAGGCCTGGTGCATGTTTCAGAAATGGACTGGACCAACAAGAATATCCATCCTTCAAAGGTTGTGCAGGTTGGCGACGAAGTGGAAGTGATGGTTCTGGACATAGATCCAGAACGCCGCCGTATATCACTGGGTATGAAACAATGTTCTACAAACCCATGGGAGGCGTTTGCTGCCACTCACAACAAGAATGATAAAGTTACAGGCAAGATTAAATCCATTACCGACTTCGGCATCTTCGTTGGTCTCGATGGTTATATTGACGGTCTGATTCATCTTAGCGACCTGTCGTGGGATCGTCCTGGCGAAGAAGTAGTGATGGATTTCAAGAAAGGTGATGAAGTAGAAACTGTTATTCTTGCTATTGATGCAGAACGCGAGCGCATCTCACTGGGTCTGAAACAGGTTCATGGTGATCCATTCTCAGACTATATTGCTGAGCATGGAAAAGGCGCGAGTGTCTCTGGTACCATTGAAAGTGTTGATGCAAAGGGCGCTGTGGTCAAGCTTGGAGAAATGGTCACTGGTTACCTGCGAGTTTCTGAGATTTCCCAGGATCGCATAGAAGATGCGCGCAGCGTGTTGAATGAAGGTGATGTTATTGAATCAAAAATCACCAGTATTGATCGCAAGTCTCACAGGATATCTTTGTCCATCAAGGCACTGGAAGCTGAAGTGGAAAGTGAAGCCGTACGTGAATATTCAGCCAAATCAACTGGCAGTATGACATCACTTGGTGATAAGCTAAAAGAACAGTTATCAAAAAAATAGTAGCATTATCAGCAACTACGCAGTGTAGCGGTAGGGGACAGGAACGACGATGACAAAATCTGAACTAATTGATTTGCTCTCGGCTGAACAAAACCAGCTTGGCTATCGTGATGTTGAGCTGGCTGTCAAGGTAATACTTGAAAGCCTGACCAGCGCTTTGTCCAGCGGCGAACGAATTGAGGTAAGAGGTTTTGGAAGTTTTACCCTTCATCATCGCCAGGCACGAGTAGGACGCAATCCCAAGACCGGCAATTCGGTAACCGTGCCTGACAAGCACGTTCCGCATTTTAAGCCTGGAAAGGAATTGCGACAGCGTGTGGACTTGCCGTAAAGTCTGCTGACTAATAGTTGAACCAAACAGGAACCCGCCTATTCGCAATATGGCGGGTTTTTTTATGCCTATCATGGCTACCATTTTTTTAGTGTAGCGGTAGAATGGTTACAACATTTTCTGCACATTTTTCAAGGGAGAGAATATGAAGCTGTTTTTCTATTTACTGTTGTTCGTCGCAGTTGTGGCCTTTGGCCTGACATTCTCCCTGAAAAACCCACAGCTGGTGGAGATCAATTATTATCCTGATATCGTTATTGCTGCGCCGCTGGTTGTTGTGCTTCTGGTGACCCTGCTGCTGGGTGTGCTGATCGGAGTGCTTGTGATGTTAATGTCTCAGTTGCGCAAACGCCGGCAACTGTCGAGAGCAAAAAAAGAAATTCTAAAACTGACTGAAGAGGTGCAAAACCTCCGTGCGTTGCCAATAAAGGATTCAGTCTGAAGTGTTAGATTCAATCTGGCTGTTATTACTGTTACCGCTGGCTGCTATCTCAGGCTGGTTTGCGGCACGCCAGGATCAGCGAATCAAGTTGCGGAAATGTGGAGCAGATATCCCTTCTGATTATTTCAAGGGCCTGAATTTGCTGCTCAATGAACAGCCAGATAAAGCTATCGAAGTCTTTATCAAAGTGTTGGAGGTGGATACTGAGACGGTAGAGACACACCTGATGCTTGGTAACCTGTTTCGTCGAAGAGGGGAAATCGAACGTGCTACAAGAATACATCAGAACCTGATTGCACGGCCGAAACTTGATCGCTATCAACGCAGCCAGGCGTTATTTGAACTGGCACAGGATTATTTGAAGGCCGGTTTGCTGGATCGGGCCGAGAACCTGCTGCTGGAATATGCTGAAGTGGAAAAAGACCCTGAGCCTGCCTTGCGTCAGTTGCTCTATATCTATCAGCAGGAAAAAGAATGGGATCAGGCGATTGCTACGGCGAAACGCCTTGCCAGGGCCAGTGGAGAGAGTACTGATGAAATGACTGCCCATTTTCTCTGTGAACAGGCAGAAGAGGAAATAGGCAAAGGGCATGTTGAGCAGGCATCTGTGTTGCTGAAAAAGGCCTTGGCCAGGGACCCATCATCAGTACGTTCGAACATTCTGCGCGGGCAAATTGCACACGACACCGGCGATTGTGATAAAGCCATACAATACTGGAAAAAAATTGAAACTCAGGATCGAAGGTATATACCAGAAGTACTCGATCAGCTTGCCGAGTGCTTTAAAGAAACTGACAACCAGGCGGGCTGGTTCGAGTTATTAAATAGCACTCTGAAAAAAGACCGCGCAATTCCGGTAATGCTGAAACTGGCAGAGGAGATTGAATCACAGCAGGGAGCGACCGCTGCCCGTGAGTTCGTTATAGAAGAATTACGGCAGCAACCTTCACTGCATGGGCTATCTCGCATGATTCATTTGTCTGCAATACAGGCTTCCGGTCAGTCAAAATCTGATCTTGAGACATTACAGGCAATGATTGAGCGCGTTTTAACATCAAGAAAGACCTATCTTTGCGAGCACTGTGGTTTTCGTGGCAAGGCCATGCACTGGCAGTGTCCTGGATGCAAGCGCTGGAATACCGTCAAGCCCGTATGGGAGGGCAGCGAAGAATAGTGGTTTGATTTCTTTTTGTGCTGGCGCACTGCTGATTGGTTTTGCCCTATCTGGGCGAATTTCTTTTTCAACTTTTCTTGTTGAATTTTCTTGCGTGTTTCGCCCTCCAGGGCGAGTATCTTTTATGAAGGCCATCCTGGCTTTGACCGTTCGGGCCAGCCTTCGGCTGTTCGCATCCGTTCCATACGGATTTGTCTTTGGCCAAAGAAAAGATACGAAAAAGAAAGGCTACCCTGCTGTGTTGGCCTGCGGCTGCTCTGCGCGCTTGCATATAGCGGGCGCTGCG
>JARFQI010000189.1 GCA_029287855.1 Arenicellales bacterium
AACCAGAGCGCTCAACAGTTAATGACTTGTTGATGGAACTGGAACAGGAGTATGCAAATCGTGGTTTTGAACTTAAGCGCATAGAGAAAGGCTACCGCCTGCAGACACGTGAAGAATATACTCCATCCCTTGCACGCCTAACAGCCGGCAGACCACCACGCTACTCACGCGCCTTGCTGGAAACACTGGCCATCATCGCCTACCGGCAGCCTGTAACTCGAGGTGAAATTGAAGAAATCCGTGGTGTTGCAGTCAGTACGGAGATTATTCGCACGCTTGTCGATCGTGAATGGATTCGCCAGGTCGGCGTGCGTGATGTGCCAGGTAAACCAGCACTATTTGCGACCACAAGGGCATTTCTTGAGTACTTTAACCTTGAAGGATTGACCCAGTTACCATCGTTGCAGGATATTCGTGATATGGACACCATTGCCGATGAACTCAACATGAAGTTGCCGCTTGAGAGCCGGCAAGAGAATCCTGACAGCGATGAGTATGCTGAAGTTAGTCCACAAGCTGATTTTATTGATAATGCAGACAGTGCTGAGATAGCGTCAGTAAGTGATTTGACATCTTCTTCTGAACAGGAGGAAGAGGAACTGAAAGTCGAAGAAACAACAGCAGAAGAAATAACACCAGAAGAAATAACACCAGAGGAAGATTCTCCATCTGCTGAGCAAACCACCGTGGCAAGTGAAGGCGAGCAGCACACTGATGAGGAAAAACCCGGGTCCTCATGAAGCCTGAACGTATCCAGAAGGTCATGGCCCAGGCCGGTGTAGGTTCGCGCAGGCAAATAGAAGCATGGATCAAGGAAGGGCGAATTACAGTCGATGGAAAACCTGCCGAGATCGGCCAGCTGATCACACGTGAACAGCGCTTCACACTTAATGGCAAACCTCTGCGTTTAAGGCAAAAGGCTCCAACCAGGGTCCTGATATTAAACAAGCCTGAAGGAACGATCTGTTCCAGGAATGATCCTGGGCATAACAAGACTGTATTTGAGTTATTACCGCGCACCAAGCATGACCGCTGGGTACTGGTAGGCAGGCTGGATGTCAATACCTCAGGACTGTTGCTGGTAACCAATAATGGTGAACTGGCCAATCGACTGATGCATCCTTCTTCAGAAATTGAACGCGAATATGCGGTACGTGTATTAGGAGAGGCGACGCCTGAGCAATTACAACAGCTGCTTGATGGTATTGAGCTTGAGGATGGTCCTGCCGCCTTTCTCAGTATTAGTGAAGGCGAAGGATCAGGCAGTAACCGCTGGTACCACGTTGTTTTGAAAGAAGGCAGAAACAGGGAGGTGCGACGCCTGTGGGGCGCTGTTGGACTGAAAGTAAGCCGCCTGATTCGAATCCGCTATGGCATGATTGCTTTACCACGATTATTACGTGGCCAATATAAGGACCTGCCTGAAAAGCAGGTCACACAACTTATGCAATCTGTTGGCATGCGCAATAAACCGGAAAAAACAACAACCGATCAAGGACGACGATCTAAAAAAGCAAGCTCCACTAAGAAGGACCTGCAGCGAAGCAATAAATCTCGCGATGACCGTAGAGGTGATAACAAGGCCAGGCGAAAAGGCTCTTCGGTGGATGATTCCAGGGAGTCTCCTTATAGCAAAATCAGCAGAAGCAAAAAGACCAGCCGCCAACCTGTAAGACGCCGTACTCGTGGATGAGTCAAAGTAATCAATTCCAACGCATATACGATATTTTGAATTCACATTATGGCCCGCAACACTGGTGGCCTGCTGAGACACCGTTTGAAGTCATGGTGGGCGCCGTGCTGGTACAAAATACCGCCTGGAAAAATGCAAGCACGGCCATTACAAGCCTGAAACAGGCCGGGCTGATGTCTCCGGCAGCCATTAATGCAACATCCAGTTATGACCTTGCCGCATTAATTGTCAGCAGTGGTTATTTCAATCTTAAAGCAAGGCGGTTAAAGGCCCTTTGCCAGTGGCTGGCTGATAAGTATGAGATTGACCAGTTAAAGCAGCTGCCATTAAAAGAATTACGAAAAGAATTACTCGGCGTACATGGGATTGGTCCGGAAACGGCGGATGATATTTTATTGTACGCACTGGAGAAACCCGTCTTTGTTATCGATGCCTATACACGCCGTTTATTCTCTCGTCTTGGTTTAATTCAGCATTATGATGCTTATGAAAACATTCGCAGATGTTTTGAGCAGGCGCTTGATGAGAGTGTTGAGGTCTATAACCAATATCATGCACTGATTGTTGTACATGCCAAAGGCATATGTCAGAAACAGCCCCAGTGTGAAAAATGCTGTTTAGCTGAAGACTGTATCGGCATACAGCACTTAACCAGGGTTTAAGCAGAACCAGGTTTTCAATGATTTAATCATGAGTAAAATTGCAGTTGATTATCAAATTGAACACTATGCCCCAAAAGAAACATGGTCTTTCCCTGATGATCATCGGGTATTCTTTGTCATCAACAACACTGCTTACACTTACAAGTTGAATAAGAGGTATCTAACGAGATATCGACAGGCCTATTTGCAGGTTATTTAATAAAAATAACAACATAGGTGTTTGAAGGACGAGTTTTTTGGATTCGTCATTTACATTGACTGGTTATGTAAAAGGCCTGAACGTAGATGACTTGCCAGCTCATTCAGTCTTTTCATGCACATATAATTGTATTGAAAAATCGTCATTTTTGGAGGAAAAACATGTTACTGCTAACAAGAAACGCGGTTTTATCCGCATTTATTGGTTGTTTTATCGCAGGAGAAGTTTACGCAGCTACCGAATGGAATGTCTCCTTATGGGGCAAGAGGCGTGCCTTCACAGAGAATGTTGAAAAACTGGCCGAGCTAGTCGATAAAAAAACAAACGGTGAGTTTAAGCTGAATATCTCCTACGGTGGGCTTTCAAAATCAAAAGAGAATTTAGATGGCATTACCATTGGCGCTTTCGAAATGGCCCAGTTCTGTTCTTTCTATCACAAGAAAAAGAACCCGACTATCACGGTCACTGAACTGCCATTCTCCCGTGATGTTTCATTGGCCCGTATTGCCGAGATATCTGCAGAAGTTTATAAACACCCTGCAGTTGTTAAAGATCTCGCACGCTGGAATGCCACCTTACTAATGCCGTCTCCCATGCCTCAGTATAATATTATTAGCAAAAGTGATGCGCTAAACGATCTTTCTGATTTTAACGGCCTGCGTATCCGCGGACCCGGCGGGATTATGGGTGTATTAAGCAAAGAAGGTGCAATTAAAACAGGTGTTCCATTTTCTGAGGTTCGTCAGTCGATGGATTCAGGGGTGATTGATGCGGCTTCATTTGCACCACATGCCCATTTAGCAACAAAAACTTATAAGGTGGGTAAATGGGCAACGACCAACCTTAACCTGGGCACAGCGAATTGCCCTGTTGTAGTGAATACGGATGCGCTGAACAGTCTTAAGCCTGAGTACAGGGAAGCGTTGCTGTCTTCGGTAGACGAGGCCATTGCCTACTATGTCGACAACTATGAAAACAATACTACGGTTCAGTATGAAAAAGCGATTAAAGAAGCTGGCTTAACCCAGGTAACTTTTACACCCGAACAAACCAGGAGGTTAGATGAACTGGCAGACTCGGTACGAAAAGAATGGATCATAGAAAACAGTAAAGATTTTGATGCGCAGGCATTATACGAATTCACTGCAGCATTATTTAATCAAACGTCTGCCGCATCATTAAATCAATAGATAACGCTTCTAATACCCTAATTTTTGAAATTTTACGACAATAGCCATACTGATGATGTAATCAGCATGGCTATTTTTTTACATGTCGATTATTAATTGCTACGGTGTCTTTATTGATAACTGCCCGCTGAACTGAAAAAGGCCTTTTTATGTCAAGCTCAACTACCATTCTAGAAGACCAGTCTAAATTAAGT
>JARFQI010000192.1 GCA_029287855.1 Arenicellales bacterium
ATTATTGTCAGAGTAAACAACCTTATGTTGTCTCCTCAATCGGCGAGCTCAATGCCTCGCTAAGACGAGAAAGCATTTCCCGAGGTGTTTCATTTTCTTCTATTCTGATCGGTTCGAGAGGGAACAGTTTCGGGTAACCCCGCTTGATGACGGCCGGCATGACCTCTTTCTTTACCGCAGTGCCTTCAATCCTGGCAGGGTAGATGGTTGCGCCGGAACGTCCAGCGAGGACAGCGACGCCGCCCTTGATCTTGATTGGCTGTTCGCTGTCGAGATGCATGCGGCCGAATGGAAAAAGTGCGATCACCTTACCTTCATTGAGTGCTCGCAGTGCTGCGCGTAGTGCGCGTTCAGGGCGTGTTGTCTTCTCGACTGGGATGCAGCCGGACAGGTCGAAAAGCCATCTGAAGCCATAGCGATTGTACTGTTCCGCTGCGATAAGAAAATGCAATGGGCGACTGGAGCTGGCTAGTAGCATGAATGCGTCGAGGCCGGAAATATGGTTGGCAACCACGATCGCTGGTCCTTCGACAGGTAGATTGAAAGATACCATTGGTAAACGATGGTACTTGTGCATGAAAAGCCGGTTCATGCCATCGAAACGGTTGGTTGTTTTATTTCCCCAGTTAGCAATGTTTGCCTCATCAAGCTTACGCATCAGCCAGAAATAGCCGATCACCAGCAGTGTGATAATGCCAAGCATGATGACTGTTGATGTTTGCATACAGTTAAAACTTATTTAGTGATCAGGACATCCAACCTGTGAAAAGCCGGTTCAGAGAGACTATTTCTAATATGGCTTAAGGTTACTATGAGAAATTACTGGGTCAAGGGGGATAGTATACTTGAAAGTCAGTGATGCAGATCATGATCCATATTCTTTGATTTGTTATTTTCCGACCCCGTTATTTCCTGCTTCTGGATTATATTTTTCGGGTACCAGTTTAAATCTGATGCGCGTCACCAGCCTGCCTTCAAACCAGGCATCCAGATGCAGATGCTGTTTTCCCTTGATGACCGTGAAACCCTTTTGCTCGACAGGCTCAATAGCAATGAAATTGAGATTGGCAGGAAATTTGATATCGATTGTTACCCGCATCGGGAAATAGCCATCCAGAAACTTCCTCATGAAAGGGCCATTCTGTAAAACATAGGTGCCATCTTCCTGTGCTATCAATGCACGACTCTCTGCCTCGACACATAAACGGGCATTACTGTTCACATCGGTCAATTGCACAGTATTATCCTCCACCCGGGCCTGGCCGATATTCTTTTGCCGGGTGATACGCAGGTGGCGGATCCTGTCCTTGTTATAGACAATCTGGGCGCGTTGTAATGTGTCCAGGTTCTGATGGCATTGCAGCAGTTTGATCCAGCCCGTTTCGATACTGTTTTCGTGGATAATAAACGTATTATGGTGATGATGGACCGGTGTCTCAGGTAGCTTGTCGAGGAAATTCAGTACACCTTCATTAATGGCATCGATTATTGTGTCCGAGTCATCATCAGGCCAGTACGTCTCCCAATCCTTATCAGCCTGAGAGTCTGCCTGCGAGCTGGCCACACTGGTAACAGAGATCGAGACCAGCAGCAGTAAAGCCATACTGACTAACAATTGCATCGGAAGCCTTTCTTTTACACGCATGATGACAGTTTTAATTGCTTTGATGAAGATAGCAAGTTTTAAACCTGGCTAAACAATATTTACAAATTTTATTGTTCTGTATATGCATACTTTAAAATTATCTCTGCCCTGAATCCCCCGAGGTTTTCAGAACGATGGAAGTTGATAGTGCCACCATAGTCATTGACCATGTCTGCTGCAATGGCAAGCCCGAAACCATGTCCAGCGACCTTCTCATCCAGGCGAATGCCTCTTTGTGTTAAGGCGCTGATGTTTTCCTGGTCAGCACCGGGTCCATCGTCTTCTACACAGATATGCAAACTGTCATCAATGTTGCTGGCGCTGAGAATGATTCTCTGTTGAGCCCACTTGTAAGCGTTATCCAGTATGTTGCCAAGTAGTTCGAGCATGTCTTCACGGTCAACAGTGCAGTGAATATTGCCAGGGATGTCTGTTATCAACTGAATGGATTTTTCAGGGTGCATCATCTGCAGGGTTGTAATCAGCGCCGGAAGATCTTTGGCAAATGAAAACAGGGCGCCACTGTGGCTGTGACCGGCAAGACGGGCACGTTTTAATATACGATCGGTCAGCTGATATATCTCATCAGTTTGTCGGATCATTGTGTTTTTGGTCTGGTCAGCCAGGTTGCTGTTGCTGGTTTGCTGCTGGATAACCGTTAATGGTTTCTTGATCGCATGCGCGAGGTCGCTTAATGCATCACGTGAACGTCGCAGGCGTTGTCCCGTGACGGTCAGCAAATGATTGACCTCATTGATCAGGGGCCGCAATTCAGTGGGTGAATCGGTGCTAAGTTTATCGAGCCGCCCCTGTTCGAGAGATTTCAATTCAGTATGAACCCTGGAGATGGGGCTGATGCTTCGGCGTAATATGATGGCCTGGACGACAATAAGAATTAACAACATGCCGAAGGCAAGTGCGGCAAACCAGTATTGCAACAGAACAATATTTTTATCGATTGGGTTAAGGTCTTCTGCAATTGACACCGTCAGAGTATGCCCCTGCTTGGTGTAGCTTCTGGAGATGACCAGCAGTGTTTGTTTTTCCGGGCCCGGCAGTATCGTGGTCTGCTGGTCTTGCGTATTCCCTGCCACCTGTATTAACTCGTAGTCCCATAATGAACGTGAACGGATAGATTGCTTATCGGTTTTAATCACATAATAGTGGCCGGAAAATGGTTGTTGATAAACCAGGTCTACCCGAGATTGGTCTATCACCAGGTTGCTGTCCTGATCGAAATCAATATTGCTGAGCAATGTTTCGGCGTCATGCACCAGGCGTGAGGCTATGTATTCTTCGGCCACATAGCGAATGTTAATGCTCACTAGCAGCCATAGCGCAGAGAAGGCAATGATCAGACTAAATATTAAGCCGATAATGAGCCGGGTCTGTATAGACTGCATCAGGCCCCATCCCTGAAAACATAGCCCTGTCCACGGCGTGTTTCTATACAGTCTTTTCCCAGTAGCTGGCGTAAGCGCCTGATGTAGACTTCGATAACATTGCTGTCCTTGTCAGAATCGAAATCGTAGACATGTTCCGTTAGCTGTGACTTGGACAATACCTTGCCGGGGTTTAGCAGGAAATAGCGTAACAGGCGAAACTCGATACCTGTCAGTGCATGGCTGTGGCCATCTTCCGTGGTGACTTTTTGCTGTGCTTCATCCAGAGACAGTCCGCCGACAGACAATTTGCCGCCCGGTTGCTGGCTGCTACGATGCAGCAGTGCTGTAATTCTTGCCAGTAGTTCCTCAACGTGAAATGGTTTACCGAGGTAATCATCTGCACCGGCCTTGAAACCATCAACCCTCTCATGCCATGCATTGCGTGCGGTGAGCACAATAACGGGTAGTGGATTACCTTTACTGCGCCAGTTCCTCAGTATTTCAATGCCGTTTCTTTCAGGCAGGCCAAGATCAAGTACCGCTATATCATATATATTTTCATTTCCCAGGTATTCTGCATCGATGCCATTGTCTGCAATATCGACGGCATAACCTGCGCCCTGCAGATCTTTCCTTAGAGTGGACACCAGTTCATGATCATC
The DNA here is from genome assembly GCA_029287855.1 of Arenicellales bacterium. Lineage (GTDB taxonomy): Bacteria > Pseudomonadota > Gammaproteobacteria > BMS3Bbin11 > BMS3Bbin11 > BMS3Bbin11. Next base: position 3,693 of record JARFQI010000192.1, read on the forward strand.
TTCAGCCAGCAGCAGGCGCATTATTAGTCATCCTTCTCAATTATCTTTTGTAACTGATATCAGTTCACCGCTTCTGGCGTCGATGATGATTTCCCTGACGATGTTGTCATCACCCAGAATTTCCACCTCGTATATCATCCGGCTACCTTCATCTTCTATTTCCACCTCGAGTACTTTGCCAGGGTGTGACTGCCTGGCATGTTTGAGTATTTCTTCCAGTGACAGTATCTCGCCGGCATCGCGCAGACGTTTTGCCTCTATATGATCGTCATCGGCCTGCACAAAACTTATCGGGCTGCTGATCAGCAGGACTATGATGATAGGAGTAAGAAAGCGTTTGCTATCCATCATATAAGTATACCCGAATCACAAATTAATCATCCCATTTGCCAAAGCCGGGGATACGTACATCGTGTTCATTAAATAATCCCTGTTCGGCTTTGCTGTGGCAGGCGTTGCAATAGCTGAAACCTTTTACCTCAGGGTTGCCAGTTACCATGCGCTCGGGAATTTCATCATGCTCATGCCTGAAATAAGGGGTTTCAGATATGCGAATAGGTGCATTATCGTTTTCAATGGATCTGCTGAATTTTTGTGATCGACGAAAATCAGACCGGTCCGCGCTGTTCGATAACAGAAAGGTAGTAACCGATTTTTGAGTTTCAGCATCCAGTTCCGCATTATCACCAAAATGATTTTCCAGGCCCGACATCAACTTCATCCATGAGCTGCTGGGCAGCAAGCCAGGTGAATAAGCCATATGACAGCTGCCGCATTCTTCCTGGTAGACTGGGTCTGTTGCTGCAGCGACACCTGACGATCGGTGTTTGTATTCGTCCAATTCGCCCCAGCGGAAATCGCTGTCGCTCCAGACAACAGGCAGTGAAACGAAAGCCAGTGTAAAAATAACGGCAGTAATAGCGAGAGTGTTTTTCATCGATTAACTCCTGGTGTTTTAATTGTTGATGTAAAGCAGAAAGCTGGCTTTTTCCTGTGCGGTGCATTCACGCCCCATCGTCCATTTGCAATTGCGTTTAAACCACTTTTCGACTTTCTTTTTATCGGACAGCCGTTCCGGATTTACTGAAGATGCCATGGGTTTTATCGATTTGCCGGTTTTAATGTGTTTGCCCGGCGCGTTTAGATCCTCTGTATGACAGGAGGCGCAGCTGCGTTCTGAATATTCACTATTGGATAGAAAGACTTTCCGCCATAACTGTTTTCCTTGTGCTGCGCTTGCTTCAGTCGCACCCAGTGACGCATATGTCTGCAATAACGTTGTGACAGTATTATTTTCTGCCTGTGCTGGAATTATCTGTGTGCTGATGAGCAGCATAAATACCAGGTAAGGTGTTTTCATAATGTTTTCTCAATTTCGTTAGTATCAGCAGTTTTAAATCCACTCAACATGGCAGACACCAGGTTTTCTTTGTGTACCAGGCTTTCAAAAATCACGCCGGCAACATGGGTAAAGACAAGCAACAGTGTAAAATGTGCAAAGAACTCATGCAGTCCCTCCAGTACATCACCCCAGAATCCTGCAGCCTGTGCGAACCAGTTTGCAACAGGGCCAGCCTGTTCTTCGGCGCCCAACAATAAAATACCGCTGCTGGTGGTGATCAGCAGGCTAGCTATCAGCAGGATAATCATCGCGCCACCTGCAGGGTTGTGACCCAGGTAACGTCTGGCCCTGAATGACAGGGTGTCTTTGATAAACTCGAATATTGTCGAAGGTTGATAGATGAACTCTGAAAACCGCGCATAGCGAGTGCCAATAAAGCCCCATATGATACGGGTAACAATCAGACCGAAGATCAGATAACCCGCCCAGCTGTGAACGATGAGCAGATCTTCTTCTGTAATAAAGGCAATGAAAAATGCACTCACCAATGACCAGTGAAAAAACCTTACAAGCGGGTCCCATACTTTTACCTGGGTTGGTTTAGTCATGATAGTTAGCTCTCCTGTAATTTTATTGCTGAGTTAAAAGTAACAGGGGAAGCTGAAACCAAACTGAATTAACGAATAAATTAATGGGGTCGGATTGTTTAACATTAATTCACAACGCGCCTTTTCATCGAGATTGCAATGCCGATCTCAACTGTGTGAAACAGCGGTGGGTAGAGTGCAATATTCTCTAATATTAGAAGCAATGGATTTCTCACCCAGGTAATTTTGAGAATAAATAATTTAGAGGCGTATAGTGGAAAAATAAACACGTTAACTATCCATGCCAATGACCAGATCGTCTACGAGATTGATCGGCACCAGGTGCTCGACGATGGAAAGATCACTTTCCTCGATAACATGGATCGCAGTATGGATGGCGGCATCCTGCTGCTGACACAGGCGATACAGCAAGATCCGGCCAATACCCGCATAGCGATGGACATGCTGCAGATCTTTATTGATACCGGCCGGCTGGATCAGGCTAAACCACTTCTTAACAAGCTGCCTGACCGGGAAAAAAAGTGAAATGGGTAAGTCATTGACAGGTCAGCTCGCCTTCATCGACCTGGCGGCGTCGACGCCGGGCACAGAAGCATTAACTGAAAAGCTGGAACAAGATGCCGGCAATCACCAGGCGCGTTTTGATATGGCTGTCTGCCTGGTCAGCCAGTATGACTATGACGGTGTCATGGCGC